>JABJPZ010000161.1 GCA_018663635.1 Crocinitomicaceae bacterium | reverse complement strand
TAAGCACTCGTGTAAATTTTGCGGATTGGTAATACGGACTTTGCGCATCAGCAATGAAAGTCCCAATCAAAATCTCTCTTTTTAAGATTACTTTTTCGAAGCCGATTTCTCTGGCAAGCCAGCGAAGTCTAACTGTATTAATGAGTGCATCGGTTTCTTCGGGCACATCACCAAACCTATCTATTAATTGCTCTTGAAAATGTCCTAATTCAGCTTCATTCTGCACACCGTCCAGGTGCCTGTATAAACTGAGTCTTTCGGTTATATTATTCACATAATCATCAGGAATTACCAGCTCCATATCCGTCTCAACCTGGCAATCCTTTACGTATTTTCCTTCAGCCACCTCCTTCTTAAAAAGTGCTTTAAACTCCGTTTCTTTCAGCTCCTGAATTGCTTCATCCAGAATTTTATGGTACATGTCAAATCCGATATCGGTTATGAATCCACTTTGCTCACCACCTAGTAAATTCCCGGCTCCTCGAATGTCGAGGTCTCGCATAGAAATATTAAATCCTGAACCCAATTCAGAAAATTGTTCAATGGCATGAAGGCGCTTACGCGCCTCATTTGTTAAGTGCTGTGGTTGAGGTGTAAACAGGTAACAGAATGCCTTTTTATTAGACCTTCCTACTCTACCCCTTAGCTGATGCAAATCCGACAACCCAAAGTGATTGGCGTTGTTGATGATTATTGTGTTAGCGTTTGAAACGTCAATACCAGATTCAATAATAGTGGTAGCCACTAATACATCATATACTCCAGCCATAAAATCCAACATGATTGCCTCCAGCACTTGACCTTCCATTTTACCATGCCCTATTGCAACACGTACATCCGGACAAAGTCTTGAAATCATGCCGGCAACTTCCTGAATATTCTGAACTCTATTGTGCACAAAATATACTTGACCACCGCGTTGCACCTCATATGTAATCGCATCTCGGATCAAATCTTCAGAAAATGTTCTCAGCTCGGTTTGCACAGGATAGCGATTAGGAGGAGCTGTGTTAATTACAGACATATCTCGAGAACCCATTAACGAAAACTGCAACGTTCTTGGAATAGGAGTAGCTGTTAACGTCAACGTATCTACGTTTTCTTTGAATGTTTTTAATTTATCCTTTACCGCTACACCAAACTTTTGCTCCTCATCAATAATCAGCAAACCTATATCTTTAAACTTTACATCTTTTCCGGCCAGTCTATGCGTTCCAATTATAACGTCTATTTTTCCCTCTTCTAATTTTTTTAATGTCTCTTTATTTTTTGCTGTGGACTTAAACCGATTTACATAATCTACCGTACACGGTAACTCTTTAAAACGCTCTGTGAAATTTCTGAAGTGCTGAAATGTCAAGATTGTGGTAGGTGCAAGTATGGCCACTTGTTTACTGTCTGCTACTGCTTTAAACGCTGCTCTCATGGCAATTTCTGTTTTACCAAAACCGACGTCTCCACAGATTAATCGATCCATCGGTGCATCGGCTTCCATGTCCTTTTTCACATCTATCGTAGCACTGAGTTGATCGGGCGTATCCTCATATATAAACGACGCTTCCAACTCCGTTTGCAGATATGTATCCGGTGCAAAAGCAAAACCCTTTTGAGATTTTCTTTTCGCGTAGAGCTTAATTAGGTCATAAGCAATCTCTTTGATTTTACTTTTTGTTTTATTCTTTTTATTCGTCCAAGCTGGGGAACCTAGCTTATGAACCTTGGGTTGCGTTCCTTCTTTTCCTGTATATTTTGAAATTCGATGGAGAGAGTGGATACTTACATATAGGATGTCGCCCCCTGAATAAACCAATCTTATGGCCTCTTGCTCATTTCCATTCGCGTCAATTTTCTCCAAACCAGAAAACTGACCAACTCCATGATCAATGTGAACTACAAAATCTCCTTTCTGCAGGTCACTAATCTCTTTTAGCGTGAAGGCTTGCTGAGATTTAGAATATCCTTCCTTTAATTTAAACTTATGGTAGCGTTCAAAAATTTGATGATCTGTATAACACGCTAGTTTCAAGTCTCGATCTACAAACCCTTCCTTGAGGCCCGTTGCTATGGGGTGAAATTTAACATCTTCTTCTTTATCTTCGAAAATAGAATAGATACGTTCAATTTGTTTAGGATTTTCAGCAAAAATCAAATTCAAATATTGCTTGGCTTGATTCTTTTTAAAATCAGTCGCTAATAAATCAAAGTTTTTATTAAATGGGGGTTGTGGTGCGAAATGAAACTCAACCTTAGTAGAGTTTTTAAAAAAAGGAACCCCTGCATACTCCAATACTGAATAACGTTCCAAATCAGCTATGAAGTCATTCTCAGAAATATAAAGCTCTGCAGGAGGCATTTGCTTAATCAGGTTATCCATGTTATTAAAAGCATAAGTTGCTTTTTCAAACCCCTTTAAAATCTTTCCTCTAGCAGTAGTAAGGTCTTTTATCCAGATGGTTGTATTAGCTGGTATATAGGTTAAAAAAGATTCCCTACTTTCCAACAATAACTTCTTTTGAACATTAGGAACAATTGAAATCTTTTTCATTGTTTTAATCGACAACTGGGAGACCATATCAAAAGACCGAATGCTTTCAACCTCGTCGTCAAAAAACTCAATTCGAAAAGGAAATTCATTCGAATAAGAATACACATCTATTATTCCCCCTCGAATTGCGAATTGTCCAGGTTCATACACAAAATCTACATGTTCGAATTCATACTCAATCAAAAGCTCATTAATAAACTCAACGGAATATTTACCATTAACTTCAAGATCAAGTGTGTTTTTTTCTAGGTGTTTTTTACTGACCACCTTTTCTACGATGGCTTCTGGATAGGTTACTACCAGTGTGTTTTTTCTCCTTTTCTGAATGACATTTAATACTTCAGCTCGGAGCATTATGTTCGCATTGTCAATTTCTTCAATTTGATAAGGTCTTCTGTACGACCCAGGATAAAATAAAATGGTTGTTCCTTTTTCGTCTTTATGCAGGTTTTCCAAATTATTAAAAAAGTAAGCGGCATCTTCTTTATCTGGAAGAATGAAAAGATAATTTCCTGGTTTATTGGTAAAAACAGATGACGCAATAATAGAAGCTGCAGATCCCGCTAAACCTCCGAGTTGAATTTTAATCTCTGCTTCGTTAAGCAAATCGCAGATTTCGCGCGATTTGTCAGACGATGAATAAATTGATTTGAATTCTTCTAAGGTCATGTATTATGTATCCAAAAAGCCTTCTACTTTATCAACCATGTTTACAGAACCGATAAAAAACGGAACTCTTTGATGTAATTTTGTTGGTTGAATTTCCATAATTCGATCCTGACCATTGGATGCTTTGCCCCCGGCTTGCTCAATTAAAAATGCAAGAGGACTACATTCGTATAGTAAGCGTAGTTTTCCATTGGGCGCTTCTTTGGTTGAAGGGTAAATATAAATTCCACCCTTTAATAAATTTCGATGAAAATCCGCAACTAGTGAGCCAATATAACGGCCCGTGTATGGTTTCCCTAAATCATTTTGGTCACTTTGGCAATATCGAACATATTCACTGACACCATCCGCACAATGCTTAATATTCCCTTCATTTATCGAATATATTTT
>JABJPZ010000160.1 GCA_018663635.1 Crocinitomicaceae bacterium | reverse complement strand
GATCTGCTCCCGTTAAAGTGATTACAGGATCACTTTCACAAAAAGGTCCGACGGTATTTATTGTTGCGTCCAAAGTCAAATTGACCGTTATGGATGTAGTCTGGGCATCTGGACATGCACCTGCTATACTATAAGTAATCGTATGATTTCCTGGTCCAGCTGAGGCAGGATCGAATATTCCTGTTGTTGCATTCGTAATGCCTGTTCCTGACCATGTACCCCCCACTTCAGCAGCGGTAAGAGTAAAAGCAAGGTCTCCTGTACAAAATGGTCCGGCAGCGGTAATCGTGGCGTTAGCATTAGCCAAAACGGTGATATCTTCAGTATCTGAAGCGCCACATGCTCCTGAAATCGTATAAGTAATAGTCCAATTGCCGGGACCGGCCACAGTTGGGTCAAAAGTTCCTGCTACGGGGTCAGTTATTCCCGTTCCGCTCCAAGTTCCTCCAGGCTCAGCTGCTGTTAAATTAAAGGGTACAGTGGTCTCGCAAAATGGTCCAGCTCCAGTAATTGTAGCATCTGCAACCGCAGTCCCGCTGCTCACAGTTACCGTACCAGAAGATACGCAACCCGTATTATCCGTTACTTCAACCGTATAGGTTCCTGCACACAATCCAACGGCAGTTTGAGTTATTTGATTACCAGCAGCAGCATCCCAAAGGTAAGTATATGGTCCTATTCCACCTGCACCTACCGTCGCCATGGCTGTGCCATCACACGCACCGGCACAACTGGATGCTACCATACTCATTGTTGGAGGGGTACAACAACTGACTGAACAATCATAAAAAACCGTAACATTAGGGACCCTTGGGGTAAAGCTTGTACCAAAGGGGTGGGCTTTCCCTGTCCCTTCCAGAATTTGAATATTACCATCAGCAACAATCACATTTCCAACGCCAGTTCCATTCGAATAATTCCCACTAGTACTGTTGTTAGCAGTAATGTAAAATCCCGCACGATCACCGGCACAAATAAATTGATTAAAAACAATTGGTATGAGCGTATTAATGCCTGCTGCTGGAAAATTCAAACCATTAAACACACCCTGTAATGTCCACGCAGCGGCATTCATTTCATTGCCAACATGCGTACCCGCTATTGAATATACTTCTATATTATAATTACCAGGATCGTAATCCATGGCCAACTGAGTAATTGTAACTGGCGTGAGTGCTACAACGTCAAACATGATTCCGCTTTGACCATTATTTGTAAAAGTTGGTGTTGATAACGGTCCACACTGCCCATGAACAATACAAATTGTGAAAAGACTAAAAACCAAAAGAAATATATGCCTCATTTTTATTTGTCCATTTTAAGATTAAACTGTTCCATCACCTTGTTCACTTCACTCAAGACCAAATCATCATTAGATAGTATGGTAAAAGTATAGGTAGCACAATCGAATGTGATTCTAATGACACCTTTCGATCTTTTGAGCTCTTCAATTATATCATTTACAAAAGCCGGTACGATTGCCGCCTTATCATCACTCGCAGACTGGAACTTAGCTGATTTCTTAAGCTGAATAGTGTGAACGATTAAATGCTTATCAACTCTGTTCGATGACGCCCAAGAATAGGACTGTGACCACCCAAAGTTTATTGTCAGAAGAAAAATAATAGAACAGAGAATAAGTGATTTCATAGGGCAAAGTGTGTGGTTATTACAAATGTGACGATTAATTTACTATTCGGTTGTCATAATTTTAATCTTTCCTCGTTTTTTTTTCGAAAATAAGGAGTCATTTTCAAGTAAAACATAATATTCGCCATGCTAATCCTGCTTTTTTTTTATATTTCAAGAATGGAAAATTTCGTAATAGAAGCGACGAAACACACACCGCTCGTATCTGGTAATTGTGGTACAGGTGAAATACTAATTTCTGGTCGTTCAATACCAGAAAATGCAACGAGCTTTTATAGACCTTTCTTGGTTTGGATTGATGAATATAAGCACAACCCTAGTCCAAAAACACAATTAACATTTTATTTAGATTATCTCAATTCAATTTCCCAAAAAGTTGTTTACGATATCATAGAATCCTTATATGACGTAACAAATAAGAACGAGCTGATCGTATTTTGGAAATATGACGAGGATGATGAAGAGATTTTAGATGAAGGAAAAGTTTTTCAATCTCGATTTGACTTAGACTTCCGTTTAATCCCAGTTACCGCATAATAGTTTTATATTTGCCCGCAATTCTATTCTTGCCCAAGTGCTGGAATTGGTAGACAGGCATGGTTGAGGGCCATGTGTCCTTATGGGCGTGAGGGTTCGACTCCCTCCTTGGGCACTTAGAATTAAAGCGAGTAAGAAATACATGCTCGCTTTATTTCTTTTCCTGATCAAACAAATTAAGTTGTTGTTCACCATTCACAAACATCGTTGGCGTATTACCTAGACTACTGATTTTACCTCTTGCAACGATAACTTTACCCTTTAAAAAATGTGCTGGATCGTAAGTAAAATTAACAAGGTCCTCTTTTTTTATAAATAAGGTGAAAATTTGATTCGGAAATTGCTTGTCGAGATTTATCATCACGTTTCCCTTGCTTGTTTTCTTGGCACTTACAACTTGACCTACCACCTTCACTTTGCTACCATCATTCATATAAATTTTTGCGTCAACGGTATTAAAATGCCCTTTCGGAAGGTTTACTGCCGAAACTGGAGTAACATCACCATTTTCCGTCGTTTTTAACCACGCTCTCGCATCTACTACAGCTTCACAGGAATCATTTTCGATGTTTGGAAAAAAATCATAACCTGTACGTTTTTCTAATTCATCAACTGTCACAATATAAGTATCCAGTGGATAGTGTATATTTCTGGCATGCGGGAGAACAAACGCCACAGAACTATTTCGTTTTTTATCCAAAATCACCTTGAAGAAATAATCAGGAATCGCAACTTGATTTTTACTTCTTTCGATAAAAGACACCTCACCTTCAAATATAGGCCCGGTAACTACATGTAATTGATTCTTTGGGTGAGCACTGACATAAGCTCGAATTTGATTTTCTAATTCTGCCCATATACCTCGATTAAATTCTGGAAATTGCGGTGACATATTGGAATAATAATAAGATTCAGACAGCGCGACCCTAGACCATCTAAAATCTGCCGATGGTGCAAGATGACCTCGGTCATAACCAAATCCATCATAAATATCTTCTCCTTCTTCATTTTGACTTTTTACAAAAAAATCCAATTCTTCTGATGATCCTGACCTAACTAATGTGTCAATTCGGAAGTCGTTTGTACGATGTACAGAACCATTAATGATTTCGGGAGAAATAATGTGAGCTACCCACTTAGCTTGTTCATAATCTTCCCAGTAAGCAATTGACAATGCCTTATGATGAATGACCAAATCAGAAGTTGGGAATCCTAATTCCACCAAATCATTATGAACCAATTTTAATTTAACCTCTTCAATTTTTAGATTAATATCAATTATTGTAGACTCGATTCTTCCTTTGGCATTTTGAAGTTTATCTAATTTGATTTTTAACGTTTCTGTTGATTGTGAATATGATACCGCTCCAAAAAAAACAATAGCAAAAAATGAATAATACTTTATGCCCGTTATATTCTTCATCAATTCCTCGTATTGAGTAATTCTATTTATACATTTTCTATTCAAGGTACTTTCTAATATGAGCTACATACTTCAAATCAATAGTATAACCTGAAATTCGAATTGTACCCTCCTTGTAATTTTGGATCAATCGCGGAGTTTTTTCTGTAATAATCCAGGGACAGCTCAATACATTCTTTTCAAATTGTCCAAAATCTACTTCAGCGGCTACCGATATTTCTAATGAGAATTGTTTCAATCGCTCTTGAACCGAAGGTTTCCTGATTATTTGATTAAAAAACTCCGTAAACGGAACAAAAATACGCTCTCCACTATCTGATTCGAGTTCTACATGTGTGGTCAGCAGTTCCACTATAATTCCTGAGTTACTCTTTAGTTGAATCCTTTGGTTAACCCTATAATTATCTTGAATTCTAAAAACTAATCCAGCGATAAAATCTTTAATAAATCGCCAAAAACCAAGTAAAAGAAAAAGAATAACTCCAATTCCAATTAAAGGGTATGGTGCCAAAATCACATAGCCACTGTAAATAAAATAACCTAACCATATAAAAGAAGTAATAATCGGAAAATACCGCTTTGCACTCGCTCGTGCTCTTTTATTTTGAACCAATTTTATACCGTATTCATTTATCAAATAAAAGCATGTAAACATTATTACGGCACCTACTATAAGCAACAAGATAGATCCTAATGATATTCCTCGACTTGAAGCAACATCTATACCCATTACGGCATCTTGAAGCATTTGCGAAGGCAAGATTGTGTCAACCGATATGTGAGACAATTCATTCATGAAATTATACCATTTTCTCTTAGAATCTCTTCAACATACATTTCAGCATATGGATTAATAGTAAGAATCTCGTTTCTCTCGGTGAGTAATCCTGTCCTTAAAAGACTCGTAAACGATCTGCGTATAACCGCTTTTCTTTGACTTTTAAAAATTACCAAAGCTGTTTCTGCCGTCATTTCTTTGTGAATCACAAACTCATTCAATAAAATTAACCAATCTGAATTAGTGATGACCGGGTTGGTAGTTATTGGAGGTTCTTTCATATAAAGTGTATCTCCTTTTACTTCAACAATATTAGCTAACCATAAATACAAAGCTGATCCTATGGTACCGTTAGACCTTTGGTGAAATTTCTTAACTATTTTATTCTGTTGTCTTTTGGGTAATTGTTTTAAAAACTTTTCTCCAATCATCAATTTCATTCCACCAGAATTATGCCGATGCATCAATTCTTTTGTAGCAATTTCTGCAGATCGAGGTGCAATAATAATAGAGGAGTGCAATACATTATCAAAGGCCGTTACTTTTCTCACGTATTTATAAAACTCAATGTTACAGCTGATGTATATATTGAGTTTGCCTCCATAAGTTCTGATGAACTCCAAAAGTTTTTCAAATGCTAGATTCGATGCCCCTTTAACAAACCACAATTCGATGTCTTTAAAGAACAAGGTGTCGCCAGGATTTAATTTCGTTTTATATTCAGGCCAGTTTTGGACGTTTGCACTTGCAAACATCGCATTATCCCAACTTTCCTCATTTAATAACTCAGTCCTAGAAGGAGCCTTAATTTCATAGTACGATGACGACTCTATTTTAGAAGCCCAAATTTCTGCCGTGGAAGAATATCCAGAACCCATACAACCAGTAACTAGTGCCGCGCCGTCTATTCCTTGCGCACTTCTTTTCAAAGCTTTTTTTAGTTGGTCTAGCTCTGGACTCTTTTCCATTAAGTGCTCATCTAACAACGCATGCCTTCCAAGAAAAAGCTGCTTGTAATAAAATGGTAAAACATCCTCAACCTCTCTTGAAATGGAAATCTTCTCAACAAAATCATGAACTTCAGCATGCAAATTTTGAATCGATTCATTCGCTATTCTAAATTGAGCTTGCACAAAATCTTCTCTTGTGCTCAGATAGCCTTTGGCTAACCTTTTGTACATTTTTTCTACCCCTTTTGAAATCGGTGTAACATAGTTGCTCAAACCTTTTTTAGTAATGTCTCTTTTCACATACCTTCCCAGCTGCTTTGCCCTGGCTATAAAGGTCTTCGCATCGAGCATTTCATTGACATGAATCAAATTACTTCGAATTTCTGTAGTTAGCTTTTGCTCCAGCGCCTGCACCCTAGCAATTGTTCTTGTCAAATCCGCTTGAGCTTTTGAAACCACTTCTTTAATTTGCTCAGGTTTTACATCTGGATTTTGACACGTATAAGCAACTAATTTCCCACTTGTTTCTGTTGCTGCTTTTAGTTTTTGAACTTCCTCAATAATGGCAAGGGTTTTCAGCTCAATATCCTCAACTAATTTTGACTCAAGCATAAAGACCACTAACTCTTTCGCCTTAATATTTGACTTATTGATTTCATGAAAATTTCCCCGTTCTAAATCAATTTGTTGTGTATCAATTACAAAAAGTGATTCGGGAATATCTTTTACCATTTCCGAAATCACCTTCAAATTATCTTTAATAATTTCTTCGTAAGCAAAAAATGCAGCAGACTTAAAGTTTAATTCAATTCCATCGGTCGTATTATTTGAAGAGTGCAGTACAATAAGTTGGTTTTCAAAATTAGAAAAGTCTTTTTTCAAGTTCCAAAATATGCCATGCGTTAATTTAATGGTACTCCCTTCTACAACAGGTTTAACCTTACACTTTATTCCCGATAATTGTTGCTCAAGGAGTAAATTGTTATGTAATAAATTTTGAAAAGATAACCAAGCATCAGAAAATCTTCCAATTGAATTCAAATCACTTTTTAATCTTGACACAGAACGATTTTCAATACGCTCATCTAGTCTTGCGTTCACATCAACTCGATTCGAATCCTGAATTAATTTATTGACATATCGGGAAGTGAGTATATCAAGCTCATGCATAATGAGCTCAGGGTATTTATTGAGATCCTCAAAAAACAAAGCAAATCTATCTTGTAATTCTAAATTAACTTTTTTGAATTCTTGCTTTGAAGGATTTAATGGTAACTCATCAATTGTATCATTTAATTCCTGAAAAATATTTGTCAGGTCCTCGATTACATGAAATCCACTTAATGAAAACGATTTTTTTAACTCTTTAAATTCGGGAATAAAATAATAGTCATATCGATTTATACCAAGAGCACGAAAACGAATCTTAATCTTTGGTTTGATTCCAAATTTAGCAATTGTTCTTTTTAATTTTTTTGATCTAGAAATACGAATATCTTCCTGTGGTTTTGGCAACAAATCTTCGCGACCAAAAATATGTTCTATTCGGCTTTTTTGTCTTTCTAATATCAATCGGTGCTGATCTATCAGCTTTAAAGAGTTACTTCGAATAGATTGAGCAGCATGAATCAATTGCTTTCTAGAAATGTCGTCAATCACCATTCTTAAAATACCCTCTATTTTCTTCTTAAGCTCTCCATTAGTACCGTCGAATTCCAAAAAAAGCAATTGAAGTTGACCTTGCAGATAGTCAATCTTTCCTTTGTATAACGTATGAAATCCTTTGAGTCCATTATGTGCGTACTTACCATTTACCTCTCGAAAGTCTGCAAAAAGCTTTTCAACAGTTATTTGAACCAATTTAGACTTACACTCATCAATAGTAATTTTTTGTTGAAGAACATATGGCGCTTGCTCTTCTGATTCTTGATTAAATGCATTGATTGTATTGAGGTCAATCGCTATTTCATCAAAATGTGATGATGCCCTAACTAAAACGGTTGTTCCAATATTATCTACCAGTTCATCTATTGTATTTACAAACTCTTTTTCACTACCGGGAGCCAATTCAGGAATAGGAAGAAAAATCAAATCAGAGTCGAAAGAATGCGCTTTTACAATATTGTAAAAAGTCTTTTTATCAATTGCATTATTGACCACCTCAATTTCGGCCTGAATTCTTAAATCAGCAATGAGCTCACCTATTTGCTCCTCGACAGCGATTTTTTGATCATTCTGACTGTTAACCATCAAAACACGAACTTGTGCGTTTCTCCATTGATTAGAGGTTTGAATGAGCTTAACCAAACTCAACATAAATTCGCAGTCTTTAGAAAAACCATCCCACCAAAGATCAATTCTAGTATAATTTCCAAAACCCTTCTTCTGATTGAAATCTAAATACAAAATATTATAATCCAAATCAATCAAACGCTTATTCATTTGAGAGAATAAAATTGGATCTTTCGCATTTCTGGCCCAACCCATTAACACCGTGTTGGGTTCAATTCCAGAAAACCCATATGTAGCTGAAATCATTTCAATTCCTTGAAATAAATTCTTGCATTCCTGCCTTCTCGAAAATACACCCTGCTCTATAATTTCTGTATCTCTTTTTGCTTGCTGGTGTTTTGGAAACAACACTTTAGAATCAGGCGTCTCAACTAAATCAAAATTAGAAATCATACCAAGCCTTCCCGCTAATGCTTTTGAAAATTCTAAGAGATACGGTCTGTTGTCTGTTTCACCAGAAAAAAGCAAAATATTCGGTTCCCAATTTCTCTTATGCATTTCCTTGCGATCCATTCGTTTCAAACCTGCCTTCACAACAGATGACCAAACAGATTGCCAAACATCACCTGAACCCAGCGTAATTTGCTTCCGTGTTAAGAAAACGAATATTCCTAAAATGACAATGAGTGCAATTACCATGGCAGCCGTATTGAGCATCATCATCACATACAAAGTGGCAATGAATCCAACTAAACCAAACCATTTCGAGATTTTAAATGACGGCAAATAATCTGTACTTGCCCAACTTTCTAGAAACTGTGCTAAATTTATAAAGCCATATGCCGCCAAGAAAAACATAGAGACTATTTCGGCAATCGTATTCAGCTCTCCTATTAATATGCCTGCTTCAGCAATTAGAAACGTGAGCATCAAAGCATTTCTTGGCTCATTTTCAGCTCCAAAGCCTCTTGCAAAAATTTTCGGCCCTATCTTGTCCATAGACATCGCCTGAAGTATTCTGGGCGCTCCTAATAAGCTACCGATAGCAGAAGATAAGGTTGCACCCCAAATTCCCGCAACTACTAAAACAGGAATCCACGCATATTTTTTTAAAACATTATCATCCGTAATTAAAAGGTCTTGTGGGATGCTAACGGCTATAAAAACTGCTAAAAAAAGGTAAATAATGAGGCCTGTTGCAATGGATAAAATAGTTCCATTGGGAATCGACTTCTTCGGATCCTTTAAGTCTCCTGACATGGCAACACCAGCCGTGAAACCTGTAACCGCAGGGAAAAATATGGCAAACAAATTAAACCAACCACTCTCTCTTTTAATCTCTAATAATTCCGAATTTATAGGGTCTGGGTTAGACCAATCTCCACCAAATATGGATATCAAAGAAAGCACAATCGCACCTAAAATTATAAATTGCAATTTCAAAGCAATATTGGTGCTGATAAACGCAATAATTGTAATCAATACTAATGCTGAACTTGCAACAATGCGAATCATACTCAGGTCTGACAATCCGAACCAATTGGCTTCAATTGGTACAGTAACATCGATAAAAGATTCAGAAAACCCAACTAAATAAAGGGAAATAGCCAAAGCTGTACCCACGAATAAGGTGAATCCAATGGCGCCACCAATAGGCAAACCAAGACTTCGAGACAAGATGTAATATATTCCACCAGCTTCAATTTTACGATCAGTAGAAATAGAAGCCACACTTAATCCTGTTGTTATAGAAATTACGTGAGCGACAAGGATAATAGCAATGGTGCTCCACATGCCCGCGTTACCGACAACATAACCCATTCTAAGGTACATTATTACCCCAAGAATAGTTAGAACAGAAGGTGTATAAACCCCTGCAAACGTCCCGAATTTCCTTACCGTTACACTCATAACAAAATCAACTTCTTTAGACGAAAAACAGCCAAAAAGGTTCTATTTTTGTTTGTGCTCACAAATAAACAAGCTAGTTTGATAAACTAAAGGTAATCGTAACACTGCTTAAATGGACAACTTTTTTAAAGGACTTACAATAATTGAGCTCTCAAGTGTTTTAGCTGGCCCTTCTGTGGGTATGTTTTTTGCTGAATTGGGCGCAAACGTTATTAAAATAGAAAATAGTAAAACAGGCGGAGATGTGACTAGAAGCTGGAAAAATTCTCATGAAATTGCTTCTCAAAGCAACGAAATTTCTGCTTATTTCGCCGCTGTTAATTATGGGAAAACACATGTTTTCCTTGACCTAAAAGATCCAAAAGAAAAATACCAACTTGATGAATACGTCAAATCCGCTGATATAATTACCACCAACTTGAAGCTAGGTGACGCTGAAAAACTTGGATTAACTTACGATTACTTTCGTAGCTTAAAAGAAAACATTATTCAATGTCAATTATTTGGGTTTGAATCAGATAAGAGCAGACCTGCATTTGATGCCGTTTTGCAAGCTGAAACAGGATATATGCACATGAATGGACATCCGAACTCTCCTCCTACCAAAATGCCTGTAGCGCTTATTGATGTTATTGCTGGTCATCAAATGAAAGAAGCATTGCTAATTGCACTTCTTAAGCTAGAAAAGGAAAATCTTGGAAGCTATATTGAAGTTTCTTTGGAGGCCTCTGCCATTTCTTCGCTAGCTAATCAAGCCACCAATTGGCTAATGAGTGGGCTGGAGGGAAAAAGAAATGGATCATTACACCCTAATATCGCACCATACGGCGAAACTTACCAATGTAAAGATGGGAAATGGCTTGTACTTGCTATTGGCAACGACAAACAATTCAAAAACCTAATAAAAATTTTAAACAACAAAAAGCTAGAAGACGGCAAGTATCAATCTAATCAAAACCGCATAGCAAATAGAAAAGCCTTGAACGAAGTTTTAGCATTGTCTTTTCAAGGAAAGGAAAGGGATGAGATATTGAAAGGCTTGTTGAAGGCTAAAATACCAGCCGGAGCAATCCATGGTATGAAAGAAGTCTTTGCAGGAGAAACTGCCCAAAATATGCTAATACATGAAGATTTAAATGGAACGAACACTATCCGTCCGAGTTCTATTGCTTTTCGCTTTTCAAAGTAGTCTGCTCCAATCTTTTTTGATGCAAAATCTCTTGCTTACGAATCAATTTAACAAGTTTATTAGCATCTTCAAAAGATAACTGTCTGCCAAAAGAAATGACCTTATTTTTGTAGCTAAACTGAACTCTTTCACCGCCTAGAAACCAAAATGAATCTTCAATATTAACGGACAAAGACTTGGCACTGGGCTTTCTTACTTCAAACGGCTCCATCTGATCAAAATAATACCTACTTGATTTGCCATACTTGCCAATTGCCCGTTTGTAGGATAATTCTGCTTCATCTACGCTAATTAACTCCATTCCCCATTTCCTCCATAAAAATACACGAACAATACGGTACTCAAAATAAAACCAAAAAGAGATAAATATAAATAACCCAATTTGCATTTCTTGTTCATTATTTACTGCTAAAAGCTCATACAATAAATAACAACCAGATGCACTCCAGCATAAAATCCAGAATAAAAGCAGCGATTCTTTCCATCTATCGATTGCAGTGGATACAACAATTGTCGTATTCGAGCCATGATCAAAAAAGCTAATTCTATCAGAAATGTATTTTTCCTTTTTCATGAATGTTTTTACTAGAATGATTCGGAACTAAATCAGCCCTATTTTAAGTTTCCTGCAACAAACCTATTTCAATAAGTTCAGATTTGATAACTTTAGGCATGTATTTTGTTTTTATTTGCTTGAATTAAATTTTTCGTTATGAAAAAAATATTTTTTTTTACTGTAATGCTGTTGTTTTTACTACCTAATTTAGCGTCAAGTCAAGAATATTCAGACTTGTTGTCATTGCTCGTTAGTGAGGAATACGAGAAAGTATTGAGAAAAGCGAATAAGTACATTCAAAATGACAATACAAAAAAAGACCCTTTACCCTATTTGTATTTTTCTGAAGCATCCTACAGAATGTCTTTAGATAATAAATACAGTGCAATGTATCCTAAAGCGTATAAGTCTGCGTTAAGTTATGCTGTAAAATTTCGTAAAAAAGATAAAACAAACGCCTATTGGGAAGACGCTATAGATTATTTTGAAGAGCTGAGGTATTTAGTTGCGGAGGAGGTAGAAAATTACATATCAGTAGATACAGAAAAAGGGTATAAAAAAGGGCTAAGCTTAATAAAAAAGATGTCCGGCTTTAGCCCTGAAGACAAAGGTCTTACCCTTACTAGAGCAGTATTAGAAGTTCTTTCTGGCAATAAATCCGAGGGCAGAAAAATGATCGTATCTGCTTGGAAGTCAATGGCCGAAATAGGAACGGATAATATTCAATTTGAAGAAATGTCGGAGCAAACGCAGTACAATTTAAGATTTGCACTTATGCAATATGCGAAATATGCAAAAAAAACAGATATCGTAAAAGCTCAAACAATCATCGCTTTTGGACATCCTTATTTTTACAGTGAAAATGAGGACTATCAAAAAGATTATTCAGATGAGTACAAGGATTTGTATGATGATCTGCACAATTAAGGAAACAGTTCCTCTAGAAAAGAATCCACATTTGTGTAAATGCATTGCAACTCTTCTTTAGTGATGCAATACGGCGGCATTATGATAAGCACGTTGCCCAATGGACGCATAATGATTCCTCGATCCAAAAAATAAGCGTACGCTTTAGCTCCCAGTTCATTGGTATATCCTGATTGCTGAGAAGAATTCAATTCTAAGGCCAGAATTGCACCTTGCTGACGTGCCGCTTTTATACCCTTATGGCTACTAATTAACTCTCGAAATTCAGTTTGCCAACATATTAAATCAGACAAATTTTTGGACACTTCTTCTGATTCAAGGAGATCCAAGTTAGCGCATGCAACTGCACAAGCTAACGCATTTCCTGTAAAAGAATGGCCGTGCAGAAATGCTTTCTCCTTATCATCACTGTAAAATGCCTCGTATATAGCATTAGAACAAGCGGTAACTGCAAGGGGCATAACACCAGCTGTAAGTGCCTTGGAAAGCGTAACAATATCCGGTTTAACTTCTACTTGATCAGAAGCAAACAGGGTTCCAGTTCTACCGAATCCCGTCATGACCTCATCCGCTATGCATAAAACACCAAATTCCTTCGCCAAAGCTAAAAGTCTAGATAAATGCAATTTATTATGCATTGCCATACCCCTAACCCCCTGAACCAAAGGCTCATAAATAAAAGCGGCTACATCATTTTTTATCAAAATTGCTCTAAGTTTTTCTTCTACTGATTCTATATTAGAATTCGTAGGAGTCGGAATAAATTCTGTCTTAAATAAATGATGATTAAAAGGCTCTGAAAACATAGATCGCGCACTTACACTCATACCACCGAAGGTGTCTCCATGATAAGCCCCTTCAAATGCTACTAAGGTAGTTTTTGTGACTCCTTGATTGTGCCAGTATTGAAGCGCAAGTTTTAAAGCGATCTCATTCGCTGTTGAACCATTGTCTGAATAAAAGACTTTATCAATATTACTTGGCAATTTATCCACTAATCTTACCGCTAATTCAACCGCTTTTGGATGTGTGATTCCAGCGAATATAACATGATCAAGTTCATTGTATTGCTGCATCAATTTTTCAGCAATATAAGGATGACTGTGTCCGTGGATTTTTACCCACCAACTAGAAACCGCATCAATGAATTTATTGCCCTTCTCATCAATTAAATAGACACCTTCTCCTTTGACTATCGGAGTAATTAGTGCTCCTTTCATTTGTGTAAAAGGATGCCAAACGAATTGTTTATCTAAATCAACTAAACCCACTGAATATCAATTTTTTATTATTACATGAAAACTCATTAATCACCCTACTGTTCAGCTGCTCAAAAAATGGAAATTTCAATACAGATTTTGGCAAGATATGTTTCTCAATAATTGACTCCGTTTCAAAATTGGTGTGTCCTGAAAAAACCAACAAATCTACTTTCAACCCCCGAGATTTTAACATTTCAAAAGCTGATACAGTATGGTTAATACTACCCAAATAATTTTTTGAAACCAATACGATTTTTGTCGCCATTTTTTCCACTAAATCCAGAATGAAATCTCCTTCATCATTTATTGGAACCATTAACCCTCCCGCCCCTTCAATAATCAAATTATTACTGGTTCTGGGCGCATTGATTTGCTCTATAGAAATCGACAAATCATCCAGCCGAGCAGCAAGATGAGGAGAAGCGGGCGTTTTAAGTCGATAATTTTCTTCAAAAAATACCGAAGTATCATTAGAAACTAAGTCACGAACCTTCATCGTGTCTGAATAATCTAGATCTCCTGCCTGAATCGGCTTCCAGTAGTCTGCTACCATTGCTTCAACTAAAACTGCAGAAATAATTGTTTTGCCAACCTCAGTATCTATTCCTGTTACGAATATTTTCTCACACATTACTTAAACAATCTATTAATTTTTTCACTTCATCTTCGGTATTAAACTCATGTAGACAGATTCTAATTCGTTCCTTTCCAATCGGAACCGTCGGACTCAATATTGCTTTTGCCCATATACCATTTTTTCGCAACCTCTGCTCTGTACTTAACGCTAGTCTATTAGTTGGAATAAGAACCGATTGAATCAAGTTTCTCGAGGGAATCACATTCAAATCACTTTCCTTAATTAAGGATTTAAACAAATCAATTAAACTGTTGATTTTTAAACTTTTAAAGTCTATTGACACTAGCTTTTCTAATGCTACATAAACGCACTTTTGATCCATTATTGATGGTGCAGTAGTATATATAAACGACCTCGCAAAATTAACTAAATAAGATCGCAACAACTCATCACCAACAACAACTGCACCATGACAGCCAAGCGCTTTACCAAATGTGATTATTCTCGCATAAGTAATGTCCTCCAAACCCAATTTAGACACTAAGCCCCGTCCTTCACCGAGCCAACCAAAACTATGAGCCTCATCGACAACAAGTCTGATGTTTTTTTCCTTACAAAATTGAGCGATTTCAAGTAAATCAGGCATATCACCATCCATCGAATAAATAGATTCTACCACTACAAAAACAGTCTGATCACAAGCTAAGAGCTCATAACGCCTTATTAAGTCCGCAATATTATTGTGTTGAAATGAATATGACTTCGACAACCCCAACTTGATACCGTCTCTAATTGATGCGTGAACAAATTCATCGTAAAAAACGACGTCTCCTCTTTGAGGAACACAGCTGAAAAACCCAATGTTTGCACTATAGCCGGAATTAAAAAGCAAAGCGCTCGAAGCATTAACAAATGAAGCAACATTCTCTTCTATGGTCTCTATTAGCTCATTATTACCACAAATTAGTCTTGAGCCGCCAGAACCTATCAACCGCCCAGAAGCAGCAATATTCATAGATAAGACTTGTTGTAAAATTTCTTGAGATTTCGAAAAACCTAAATAGTCGTTAGAACAAAAATCAATTAACCCTTCTGAGGTTTGTAATTTCCTGAGACTAAGGTCAGCAACTCGACCATTTAGTTTGGATTGCAGCAGATCATCATGCATCATCAATAGAAGAAACTGAAGTAATCTTTCTAGGCTCAAAACCATCTTCATTTCGAATCGATTTAGCCTTCTTCTTTGCTTCCTCGTTGCGTTCTATTTTATGCCCAGGCCTACTCCACTTTATTTTTTCCTCCAAGTCCGGCTTGTCTTTATATGACTCATCAACCGCTGGCTTACTTCCTTTCTTATATGCTTTTTGAGGTATGAGCCCTAAAATATCAAATAATTCGTGATCGGATTTACAATCGGGATTTGGAGTAGTTAGCAATTTATCTCCCGCAAATATTGAGCTTGCACCCGCCATAAAACAAAGTGCCTGTCCTTCAGGACTCATATCCGTTCTTCCTGCAGAAAGACGAACAGTTGTGGTAGGCATGACAATTCTAGTAGTCGCCACCATACGCACCATTTCCCAAATACTAACACTTTTCTGTTCTTCCAGAGGCGTCCCTTCAACTGCAACCAATGCATTGACAGGAACAGATTCGGGGTGAGGCCTAATAGCCGCCAAAGCCGCTAACATTCCAGCACGATCTTCTACCGACTCCCCCATTCCAATTATTCCACCTGAACACAAGGTTAAATTTGCTTTTCTTGCATTATCCAATGTATCCAAACGATCTTGATAGCCTCTAGTAGAAATAACCTCTTTGTAATATTCTTCTGAAGAATCCAAATTGTGATTATAAGCATACAAACCTGCTTTTGCGAGCCTTAACGCTTGATTTTCAGTAACCATACCTAAGGTTGCACAAACTTCAAGCCCTAAATCATTAACAGTTCTGACCATTTCCAATACTTGATCAAACTCAGCATCGTCTTTAACATTTCGCCAAGCTGCCCCCATGCATAACCGCGAAGATCCAGAATTTTGAGCTTCGATTGCAGCACTCTTTACTTCATCAATAGAAAGCAGATCATTTTTTTCTATGTCCGTATGGTATCTCGCAGCCTGCGGACAATAACCACAATCTTCAGGACACCCTCCAGTTTTTATAGATAACAAAGTACTGACCTGCACTTCTCTAGGGTCATGATATTTACGATGCGCAGTGGCCGCTTCATAAAGTAGCTCTACTAATGGCTTGTTATAAAGCTCTATAATGTCATTCTTACTCCAATTCCTTTCCAAATCAATCTATTTTTTGAGAGTTCAAAGATAAGCAGACATCGTGAAAACCTACTTTAATAGATCGCCTTTTTTAAACAAATCATAAGCAAAGATGAATCCAACACCTTGATTTAGGCTTAAATCGATTCGCTTTTTTTAGAAAAAACGGGCCAAAAACACTTTGTTTTTGAGTTTTTAAATGCTCTTCATCAATCATTCTCTGAAACATTTCATTCCTAACAGAATCAGATATATATAGCTTTAATAACATATAGTACGACTTAAATTACTAAAATTAATCGACAAATAGAACATATTAATCGATAAAATATTATTGTTTGTCGAAAATTAAGCTCGTGATCAATTTTAATTTAAAGGGTTCTATCTTTACACCATGCGTATCGATATAGTAACAGCGTTACCCAAATTAATTGAAAGTCCATTTAATGATTCTATCCTTAAAAGGGCACAAGAAAAAAACATAGTTGAAATTCATATACATGACTTGAGAATTTTTGCGGAAAACAAACAAAAAAGTATTGACGATTATGCTTTTGGAGGTGGCGCCGGAATGGTCATGACTATTCAACCCATCGACAAATGTATTTCTCATTTGAAATCGCAGCGAGAATATGACGAAATCATTTACATGACTCCTGATGGCGCTACCTTAAATCAAAAATTAGCGAATAAGTTATCTTTGAAAGGCAATCTGATTCTTCTTTGCGGTCATTACAAGGGAGTTGATCAACGAGTAAGAGATCATTACATTACCATGGAGGTAAGTATTGGAGATTACGTACTTTCTGGAGGAGAATTAGCCGCAGCTGTTTTAGCAGACAGCATTATTCGATTAATCCCTGGGGTTTTGAATGATGAAACATCTGCACTAACAGACTCATTTCAAGATAACGTACTAGCACCTCCTGTTTATACACGGCCCGCAGATTATAAAGGGCTAAAAGTGCCCGAAATTCTAGCTTCTGGAAATAAAAAAGCGATAGAGCAATGGCGCATGGACAAAGCATTAGAACGAACCAAAGAAAGGCGCCCCGATTTATTGGGTGAATGAGATAATCACCAGTTCATTTAAAATCATTTTAAATTGGTTAAAAACAAGCAATGTCTAGAGTATTTTCGTTTAAAAGAGTCGCTTACTATAAATCCACCAACCATATTTCAATAAGTTCGCACGAATAAATCATTCCTTTACTGTTTTTTAAAATAATATTCGTAATATTGCAGCCCGTTTTTAAGGCATTTAACATAGTAAACCATGGACGTAGTTAAAGAAATTTCAGAAAGTCTAATAGAAAAAAAGCAACTTCCAGATTTTAAAACTGGTGACACCATCACTGTGCACTATAAAATCAAAGAAGGTAATAAAGAACGAATTCAACAATTTCAAGGAGTTGTTTTACAAAGAAGAGGTAGTGGAATTACGGAAACATTTACCGTAAGAAAAATGTCTGGCAGTTTCGGTGTTGAAAGAGTTATTCCTGTATGCTCACCTTTGATTGATCGTATTGATATCAACAAAACAGGTTCAGTCCGAAGAGCAAGAATTTTCTACTTGAGAGAAAGAAGTGGTAAATCTGCAAGAATTAAAGAAAAGCGAACGTTCACTAAGAAGTGATACGGTAAAATATTTGAATTTAAAGGGAGCCTTTTTAGCTCCCTTTTTCATTTAACCAGTTTTTTATTATGTCTCTTCCAAATTCTGTCATTACAGACTCCGGATGGAATTGCACACCACAAATGTCTATATAAGAATGAGCTAAAGCCATTATATCGCCTTCTTCATCCACGGCCGTTACATCGAGATCAATTCCTGACGCATTATCAACAACCCAAGAATGGTATCGACCTGCCCTAAATCGAGTAGGCACGCCATTAAAAAGATAGTGACTTGAATCCACAGAAACCGTGCAGTCCACACCATGAAACACTTCATTTAAGTTTCTTAGCCTCCATCCAAAATGCTCCGCAATTGCTTGATGCCCAAGACATACACCAAGTATTGGCTTAACTCCCACGTATTTTTGAATAAGTTCCATCATTCCTCCCGCATTCACAGGAAGACCAGGACCCGGCGAAAGGACAATCTTATCACACAATTCTATATTTGAAAAATCAATCTCATCATTACGCTCTACAAGAACCTGTGCCCCCTCTGCCGTTATATAATGAACTAAATTATAAGTGAAAGAATCGAAATTATCGAGTATGTAAATCATCATTTAAAAAATCCCACAAGTAATGCGATGTAAACATCTAATTGGTTGCAAAAAATACTATTTATCTTTCAAATCAAACTACACGAGTTGTAATTTTACTGAAACTTATTGCTTCCATGGATAAAATTACTGAATCGACATCTAATTTTAACAATCTTGACTCCATGGATGTGGACAGTCTCCTTACTGGAATGAACGAAGAAGACAAATCTGTTCCTACAGCTATTGAAAAGATAATTCCACACATTAGCCGCCTGATTGTTGAAGTGGTTTCGTTAATGCAAAATGGTGGCAGACTATTTTATATCGGAGCTGGAACAAGTGGTCGATTAGGGATAGTGGATGCGTCAGAATGTCCGCCAACTTTTGGCGTTCCGCATGGAATGGTCATAGGCCTTATGGCAGGTGGAGACCGTGCAATAAGAAAAGCGGTTGAATTCGCAGAAGACAGTTTAGAGCAAGGGTGGGAAGACCTAAAAGATCATCATATTAGTAATTCAGACTGTGTAATTGGCATTGCTGCCAGTGGAACCACACCTTATGTAATTGGAGCCATTGAAGCATGCAATAAAAATGGCATTCTGACTGCAGGAATAACATGCAATCCTGGAAGTCCTTTAGCTTTGGTTTCTAGACATTCTTTGGTGCCCATCGTAGGACCAGAATTTGTTACAGGCAGTACGCGATTAAAATCTGGAACTGCGCAAAAGCTGATTCTCAATATGATTTCTACTTCTGTGATGATTAAATTGGGTCGTGTAAAAGGTAATAGAATGATTGACATGCAGCTTTCTAATAATAAACTAGTAGACAGGGGGACCAAGATGGTCATGGCAGCCTTAAACATTAGCTATGAGAAAGCAAACGCATTGCTACTAAAACATGGCTCCGTTCGCGCTGCGATAGACAATAATTAAAGTTTAAACAAGGGTATCAACCTAGCACTAAGGCATAGAGCGATTGCACAAAAGTACCTAGCGCGTTAATCTCCCGATCTTTCATTACCACCTTAAATTCAATGTGATTATAATTACCTGCCATGGTAATTTTTTCGGCCATCCACAATTTATCAATTCCTTCTTTTGAAAACTGGTTTATCAACATAGATTGCACTGAAGGCGCATATTCAGAATAATCTGTATTTAGATATCCATAAAATGAAAAATCATTAGATGCTTCGTTAATTTCAATATGATCAGCCCTTGTTAATTCGCCACTTTTAATTTTCTGAATCAGCTCTCTACCCTTGGTAATAATTGCATTCCCATCACGCTCGATGATGTAAAATCCGTTGATACTATAGACCTTATCTTCATTCTTAATTTTGGCAGATTCAGCAAGAAAGTTTTTAAACGCATTTGGATCTTTCAATTTAAGTCCTACTAATATTTCAGGTTTCAAATCTTGACCAAATAGTAGCGATGAATAGCTATCTTCATCAAAGAAATCAAACGCCTCTTCATCTTCATCAAAATGAACATCAACCATCGACATTGCTATTTCACCCGTTAAGAGCTGTTCAAGAGAAGGTCCTGTAAAACCAAATTCTTCCAAAACCTGAAAAATATTGTTACCACCAAATTCAAAATCACTTAAAATCTGGAGTAAACCTTTTATTTTCAAGTTAGCACCCCAAACATTAATAGACTGATTCGTTGCAACTGAACGAAGTATATCTTCAGAAACCCCCTCCCGCTGAAAAACATTGAATTCACTTTCTTTCAATTTATCAAGATTTGCATCTATTGTAAAAATCATTTCACCTTTTGAAAAATTACCACGAGCAATAAGCGAACCTTGTTTATTTGAATCTAATAATGAATTTATAAGATTTACATCACTCTGAATTTCAGCTATTTTAGCCATTTTATAAAGATCCACATAACAACTGAAATCATCTTGAAGTGCTAAAAAATCATCCATATGCTTATTGGCCCGAGCATCTACATACCGACTATCGAGTATGCGCTTAGCTATTTCTAGTAATTTTTGCTTTTCTACATTTGGATGGCTAAAAACAAGCACTACGTGCTGGTCATCCCAAAGGGCAGCCGTACCTGTATTTGAAGTGTAGGCGTCGAAACCTTCATAAATACTTTCATTGCCCGAAGCTACAAAACCAATAGTAGACTTTAGCGTTTTAAATACTTTTGACCGATTAGTTACCGGATAATTGGTGAATGAATAATTAAAATTAAACGCAGCATCATGCTTAATCGATATATAGGAATTGCTGGAAAAATCAATACCACCCTCAGCAGTATCTATCATTTTTGTCAATAGTCCCTGAACAACCATACCAGCCATACCCAAGTCTAGCTCATCAATAGTAGAGTTATCCAACAATTCAAGAATATTAACAGACCAAATAGCAGAAGTCATATCGTCGGCCATTAGCATATTATACTGAGGGCTGTTTACTAATTGAGAATCTCCTTCACCTGAACTACACCCAGTTATAAATGCGACAATACTGACATAAAAAAAGGCTCTTAGAATCATAAGTCGAACTAAATTACATTTTAAAATAATTATAAACGCGGAGAGGACTTAAAATTTAGATTTTTTGTGAAAAGCATGCCCATTTAAACGAAATCGAAGTAATTTTATTTCGTGCAAGACTTAGAACCTTATTTTAACTGGAGAAATCTTTATGCCTCAGAAAGTGATCCCAATTCACCATTCTTCGGCGATGAATACAGTGAATTTTATTACGTTGAAAAGATATATGACCACTATATTCATCCTCAATGGGATAACATGGGCTCTTCAACTCTTTTTTTAAAAATAATATTTGCTGATTACGAGGATGGTTATGCATTCATAGAATTGATTGGTGAATGGAATGACACACTTTATAACGACGTCATGTTTTTAAAAAGAGAAATCGCTGATCGTTTAATTTTAGCTGGTATCAATAAGTTTATATTAATTGGCGAAAACGTACTGAATTTTCATGCGAGTGACGACTGCTATTATGAAGAATGGATTGAAGACTGTGAAGACGGCTGGGTAGCACTTCTGAATTTTCGAGAACATGTACTTACAGAATTTCGTCAAGCAAATGTCTCTAGATATTTTGTACAAGACGGGGAAGTAAGTGAAGCCGCTTGGAGAACGTATAGGCCCTTACAGTTATTTCAGAAAATAGAATCTCAAGTAATTCAGCGCGTAAGCTAAAGTTCGCACTTCTTCTTCTTCATAAATGCTCAAGTCAACCGTTTTGATAATCTATCCGCCCAATTTTTTTACAACCAATCGATCTAACGGAAAAGTAAAATCTTCTTGTGACAACAATGCCTTATCTACCCATCTAAAGCACTGCTGATTATCAATCAGACCTTCAAATGGTTTTTTTACGGATAAAATTAAGTCTGGGTCTTTTAATTTTACATGGTAGTAAATACTAACTAATTGGTCTTGTGAACAAAAAGCTGATTCTTGAAATTGCTCCGTAGTATAAAAATGTTTGGTTTCAATCACTTCAGCTCCACATTCCTCTACAAACTCACGCATTAACGCATCTCGAATTCCTTCACCCCACTCTACCCCGCCACCAACGAATTTTGTCATTCTGAAACCATTAATTATTTCATCCGTGATTAAAAATTTATCCTCAATCGAGCAAATTCCATAAACCCTAATATTAAACCGCTTTTGCGTCACACTTTTCGTCCTCGCAACATTTCTCTTTTTCCTGGTGGCCCCGGAAGTCGTTCTATTTTAAAACCCACACTTTGCAAATCTCTTCTCACCTGGCCTTTAGCACAATAAGTTACAAAAATGCCATTTATAGTCAACGCACTGTACAGCTTTCTATACAATTTGGGGTCCCATAATTCCTTTTGTACTCTTGGTCCAAAAGCATCGAAATAAATCAAATTATATTGTTCTGTAAGTTCTATCTCCTGAATAAGGACCTGATCTTTCAACAACCTGAAATTTGGTGTGATCCTTTCGTCGGACTGCCAGGAGGCCTTATGTATCGATTTAAACAAGCTCTTATTATCCCCGGTTAGCTCTGAGTAATTTAATTTGTTGAGTATTTCTCTTTGAACCGGGTATGCTTCTACACCATGGTAGAAAATTTCTCTCCCTGTTAAACAGGTAAGCAAGCAATTTAATCCGGTGCCAAAACCTACCTCAAGAATACGAATCGGCTCATTTGAACACTGATCTAGACCCATACCTATAAACACATGAAGGGCCTCCTGTATGGCTCCATGGACAGAATGATAGTGTTCATCCAGTTCCGGAACAAATATTGATTTTGATCCATCTTTGGTGGTAATGACAGCTCTAGATAATCGGTTCTGGTCTTTCTCCATGTTCTGAATGGAATAAAAATAGTCTATTGAAGTGAATAATGAGCAGTCAGAATTGGGATTGATTTACGATGTGCACAATTACATATTGAGCTCCAACTGAGGTCGGCATTAATTTATTCCATAACCCTAGCAACAAAACGAAAGCCAACGTAAGGATTTGGCTTCGTAAAAATCACACTTTTCTTTATTCCTATTTCATGGATCATGCTCCCCCAGTTTCCACCTTTTGCCACATCTAGGTCTGCCACCATTTCCGACACATTACCGCATGCATTTTTAATGCCCAATGAATTATCGTAATATGAGTCTACAGGTGCAGTTACCAATGCACCATCCTGACCGGCTGCGGCCTGGATCATGTCTTTTGAAATTCCGTTCACTAGATAAGTACTATTATTCAGATCAATGATCCATCTCTCTTGAACTGTATTGTAGTTACACAACCACTCTCCTTTGGAATTCATGGCGTATGGACCACCCCAAGGAAAATAATTATCCCTGTTGTTTCCTGAAGCAATGAGCTCCCACTCTTCTTCGGTTGGCAAGCTGATGGCTAATCGTGTATATTTTCTCTTGGGGAATTGATTGTACTTCTCGGTCAACCAATCGCAAAACTTCAATGCCTGTTCACGACTAATGTTGACAACCGGGTGGTTTTTATAGTCGGAATGCGTGCTGTAATCATTCTTGAAGCGGCGCGCATAGGATAGCTCTCCGATCCACAATTCTCCATTGGGTTTGTTTTCATCAGAAGTTTCCTGAACAAATTCATCATACCATTCGTTTGAAATTTCAAATTTCCAGGCCATCAATGTATCTTGAATTACCGGCACCAGCATTTTTTCGATTCGTCTTGCTGTAATCTTCTGTTTCCGAATGGGTTTGCAATCCCGCCTATGTATCACCTCCACAAAATACCGAAACCCTATTTCCGGAGATGGTTTTGAAAACCCTGCAAAAGGATCAACGCCTGAAATTTCAAGATAGGGTGCTCGGCTAGCCCAACTACCACCTCTTGTTCTGCCCTCCTCCTGCAGCATTTCAGCCACATTTCCGGACAGGTTATAAAGACCAAACTGATTCGGCCAATACGAACGAACCGGTGCGGTAATGTCCGCTCCATCATTCAGATCGCCTGTAACACCCATATAGTCTCCCTGGCCTCTCGAAAAATTAGCCATAAATCTACCTTTGTGTTTTTGAGTTGTATTTCGCATTCCTGATCCCGGCCACGGGAAAATCGCGTATCGATTGCCACCACGAGCCGCTTCTTGCCATTCTTGATCTGTAGGTAATCGAACATCTACAGAAACGATTGGCTGATCTGTCATTTTTTCGAACTGTTCGTTCAATTGAACCTCCATCCATTCACAAAACGCTTCAGCTTGCCTTTTTGACACATTTACCATCGGATATAATCTATACGCAGGATGTCTGAAATAGTACTGAAGATACGGCTCACAATAAGTGCCCGGTGACAACCATGCCGAGGTATCCGGAAGTAAAGACGAATAGCATTCGGCACCATGTTTCCTGTACTGGTCGTTCAAAAAGAGAAGGTATTGCCCGTTTGTAACTTCAGTTTCAGCGGCAAAAAGAAAGCTTCCCTTTACCACTTTACAATTGGGGACATAAACGTCAGTAACTGCATAACTAAACAGAGCAGACGGAAAGATCAAGAATAAAAAAATGATTCGGGCCATGAGTTGTTTTTATTTATAACCAATGGCCATCTGTTCGTTACATAGCATCCCAATATTGATTCGATTCCTAATTGGATGTTAGTGAGCTAGATGCTAAATTTGTTCGAAATCATACGCTGAATGAAGATTATCGCAATTGTCACGCTTTTTATTTTTACCAATAACATTAATGGACAAAATTGGGTAGAGCAAATGCAAGATCCAGACGTTAACTTTTACACAGTCCAACAATCTTTCGAGGACCATTGGGGAAATAGAAAAATCGAGAGGGGTTTAGGCTATAAACCATTTAAAAGATGGGAGTATTTTATGGAGCCACGTGTGTATCCTACAGGAAATCGCCCGTCGCCTGTTGCTAATTACATGGCGCGATTGAATTTTGAGTCAAAATTTCAATCCATTGAACAAAAATCAAGCAACTGGGTATCTCTTGGGCCCAACAACTGGACAAATCCTACTGGATGGAATCCTGGGAATGGACGTGTAAATTGTATCACAGAGGATCCTAATAACTCCAACACCATTTACATCGGCTCTCCGTCTGGAGGCATATGGCGTTCTTTAAATTCAGGCTCTACCTGGACGCCGTTATCAGATGATTTTATATGTATGGGGATTTCGTCAATTGTAATCAGTAATTCCAATTCAAACCTTATCTATGCGGCAACAGGCGATGGAGATGGAAGTGATACGTATAGTATTGGCGTAGTTAAATCATTAGATGGTGGATTGACCTGGTCTACAACAGACTTGAACTACTTGGTAACCTCAGCTAAAAAAGTATATAAATTATTAATCCATCCCACAAATGACCAAATTTTATGGGCAGCAACAAATAACGGATTTTATAAAACGACTGACGGTGGTGATAATTGGATACGAAAAAACAACTATGCCATTAGAGATATTGAACTGAACCCAGCGAACCCAAATACAATTTATGCAAGTGGTATTTCCTCATTTTATTCTAATGATGGTGGAAATTCTTTCACAGCGAGTTCGGGACTACCAACGACTGCTGTTGTTGGTAGAATCGCAATAGCAGTAACGGAAGCAGATTCGAACTATGTTTACGCCCTTGCTTCAAGTGTTGCAGATAACGGCCTATTAGGTGTATATCGCTCCATAGACGGTGGGGTTACTTATGATCTTAGGTACGACACAACTAATCTTTTGGGTTACTCAGAAGATGGCACAAGCTCTGGCGGACAGGGTTGGTACGATCTTGCTATTGCGTGCAGTCATTCCAACAAAGAACGTATTGTTGTAGGTGGAGTTAATGTTTGGCGATCGAATGATGGTGGCGATTTCTTCACCATAATTTCTCATTGGGTTCATCCATCTTCAGTGGGTTATACGCATGCAGATATTCACTGTCTGGATTACATTGGGTCTAAGCTTTACTGTGGTAGTGACGGTGGTATCTTTCAATCTTATAATAGCGGAACAACATGGTCGGACTTGTCTGAGGGCCTGGAGGTCTCTCAATTCTACAAAATCGGCATAACAGAGCAAAATGCAGATCTTATCATTGGTGGACTACAAGACAATGGCACCTTCATGAGAAAAGCTAGTGGTTGGGAACACATTAGAGGTGGTGACGGAATGGAAGCAATCATTGATCCTTCTGACCAAAACATATGGTACACCTGCTATCAAAATGGTTCGATGAATAAAACGACAGACGGAGGAATTAACTTTTTTGGCATATCTGACAGCATAATTGATAACGGTGGATGGGTTACACCATATGTCATTAATCCTGTAAATACAGATATATTATATGCAGGATATTCAGCAGTTTGGAAAACCACGGACGGTGGCCTTGACTGGGAAAAAGTATCTCCATCAGGCACTAAAATACAGTACATTGAGATTTCTTCAGCAGACCCAAATGTTGTGTATTATTCAAGCTACAGTGACATTTGGCGAACAGATGATGCTGGAGCAACATGGGTTAATTGCAATTCAAATCTTCCTTCTGGCCAGTGGATTTCTTCATTTTCAATTAGTCCAACTAATCCAAATGTGGTTTTTTTAACACTTTCTGGTTATACCAACGGAAAGAAAGTTTATGTAACAAATAATGCGGGTGCCTCTTGGGACAACATCACAGTCAACCTACCAAATATACCCGTTAATTGTATCGTATATGAAGCAGGTTCTTACGCAGGAATATATATAGGGACGGATAACGGCGTTTACTACAAGGACAGTAATTTGGTTTATTGGCAAACTTTTGATAATGGCCTTCCCAATGTAATCGTTAACGAGCTTAACATTCATTATGCAACCAGTACTATTCGAGCTGGAACGTACGGCAGAGGTATTTGGGAATCTCCTCTAAAGGGGCCGTTAGGGCCGCCAGTGGCCGATTTTAAATCGGATTTTAATGACGTTTGTCCCGGTCAAATTGTACAATTTTTTGACAATTGCACCAATCATGGGCCTTTGTGGTCGTGGAGTTTTCCAGGAGGTATTCCAGTAACAAGTACAGATCAAAATCCAACTGTAACGTACCCTACACTTGGATCTTACGATGTGCAGCTAATAGTAAATAATGCCACAGGAAGTGACACCATTGATAAAGTACATCACATTACAGTTGATTATCCTACAGTGAATGCATTAGATTTATACGAAGACTTTGAATCTGGTATTGATTCTGAGTGGGTCATCAACAATCCAGACCTATTGCAAGGATGGGAACTTGCACCTTTTGGTGCCTACGGACTAAGTGATTCATGTATTGCAATAGACAATTACAGTCAAAACTTCTTGGCAATTGATGAATTTTTTTCAGCGGCCTTTGATGCTTCAAATGAATCCGAAGTTTGGTTGCAATTTGACTATGCCTATGGTAGAAATAGCGGGTACAAGAAAGACAGCTTAGCCATTTATACTACGTCTAATTGCGGTGGATTGGTAAACCATGAATGGCAAGAAGGGGGTACAAATTTAGCAACCGTAAGTGGGCTATTTACAGGACCCTTCTCTCCCGAGCCTACGTACTGGACAAAAGTAACAATTGATATCAGTAGTGTAATTGGTGATAGCAGTGTGAAAATTATTTTCAGGAATATAGGCAGAAAAGGAAATTGGCTTTATGTCGACAACATTAACATAACCAATTATCAACCCGCTACAAATACTTTCGAAAAAGAAAAACCCAACATCAGCGTGTATCCAAATCCAGGAACTGGGGTTTTTTATGTGCAAGGCTTACCAATCGGAACAGTTTATGAAATCTATGATTGCGCTGGAAGAATGATTACAGAGTCGGACAATCCAATAATTAATCTAAGCAGGTACAGTGCTGGGATTTACATTTTAAAAACAAAAGTTTCCGGAACCCCGCAAATTATTCGGATTGCGAAAGAATAACTTATTTGCTCAGTATTTTAAACTCCGTACGTCGGTTCTGTTGATGTCCTTCTTCCTTATCCTCCTTTGAAATCATTTTGGCTATATCAGCATCAGAAACTATGGTTTTTTCTTCCCCATATCCAGCAGAAATTAATCTTGATCCAGAAATACCTTTCTTTTTAAGGTATTCAACAACCGCCTTTGCTCTATTTTCAGAAAGTGTTTTGTTATGAGACGAAGAGCCACGTGTATCGGTATGTCCCGACAACTCTATTTTTAATGTCGGATTTTCTATCAATAGTTTATTCAATCGTTCCAACTCCGTTTTTGATTCTGTCCGCAAAGTATACTTATCTAGATCAAAGAAAATATTTCGTAAAACAATTGCCTTGCCGACTTCAATTTTCTTTAGGTCAACATTCTTTTCGTATTCTCGATATCCTGAAGCTTTTGGTAAATCAAAATTCTCAGAATGAAAAAGATAACCATTTGATTTAACTGCTATTCCATAATTTTTCCCCGAGGGGAGAGAAACTAAGTACCTACCAGATACTGGATCAGATTTAAAGGTTTGAATGATAACACCCAAGGAATTATCAACTAACTCCAGACTGGACATTAATGGCTTCTGTGTTTTTTCATCTCTGATTACTCCTTTCAGAATAGCAAGGTTTGATTGCTGCACTTCAACCTTTGGCATTACAACCTTTTCTGTAACAGGTTTAGCGACCATTGCCAATAAATTATCTTCGGCATTCATTAATGGAATTTTCTCCTCACCCAAAAAAGTAATTAAATAGATGTCTTTTTCACCATATCCATCTGCTTTAAAAGATGAATAGTATCCGTGTCGGCCATTTCCAGCCATTACAAAATGTACATCGTCATCGGGTGTATTAACAGGGAAACCAATATTTTCTGGGGTTTCAAAAGTACCATCATCATTCAATGTCGTTTTAAATATATCAAAACCGCCCATTGAATTATGACCACCAGATGAAAAATAAAATGTTTTACCATCGGGATGTACAAATATTCCCACTTCATCATAGGCTGTATTAATTGTTGCACTTAAATTGGTGGCCTCACCCCACCTCGATTTTTCTTCATCCCAATTACTTTTCCAAATATCTCTTTTTCCTTTTCCTCCTTCTCGATCAGAAACAAAATACAATGTCTTTTTATCAAAACTGATTGAGGCACCTGTCTCCCAAGTATCTTTATTGTTGATGTTTTTACCCAGATCTTCCAATTTAGACCAGCCATCAATTTCTTTTGTAGAATAAAATAAATCTCCTCGATTTTTACCGCTATCGTAATAGGTGAAAAGCATTTGTCCATCGTTGGAGAGCCCGACAGTTGCATCATGATTCTTCGTATTTATTCGGTCCGAAATCCCTACAGACTGCATCCATTTACCTCCAACTTTATTAGAGATGTAAATGTCCTCCATATAAGAACCGTTAACCACCTCTTCCCCGGTACTACCTTCTCTTCTTGAGGTATAAATAATAAGTGATTCGTCAGCTGATATGACGCCAGCATATTCTGGATATTTTCCGTTAATTTCTGACCCAAGATTATCAATCCAAACTCGAACGGGTTCTTCTAACAACTGAATACCACTTTCACATTCCATAATGCGCTTCGTTACCTCCGATACTTTTGATGCATCTGTAGCAGGGTTTAAGGCATTCCGATAGAGTTTATACTCATAGAGTGCCTCATCAAATGCATAATGCAGCTGCTTCGAAAAACCAATATAATAATGTATCATCCGATCCACATTTGGCTTAAGATGATATGCCTCTTGAAAAAAATGAAGCGCATCAAATTTATAAGAACTGTTAATTTCGCAGATGCCTAATTTAAAGCACAAATCCGCACTCTTGGGATTAAAGGCATATGCTCTTTTAAGTAATGGTATCGCAGCCTTATAATTTGGATAAAATCCATCTGGAACATCCACCAGAGCCAATCCCTCTTGAAGCCATTTTTTAGCTTCTTTAAATTCTGCTTTATTTTCTTTGAAAAATTCTTTTTCAAACGGCACATCCCCATTCTTTTGCGACAAACTAATATTCACAAAACACGCCATAAGAAAAGTCAAAATTATCTTCTTCATTGTCCTATCCATTATTGATTGCATGTTATTCTTTTATATTCTCCAGCAATTTCAATTCCCATGCTTGCGGCCTTTTCCCAATCTGAACAAGCTGCATCTAAATCACGCGTCATTTCATTAGCAATACCCCTGTTATAAAAAGCATAACCATAAGATGGATCAAGTTTAATAGCTGCATCACAATCTATAATAGCAGATTTATACTTTTCCAGTCTGATTTTTGCTGATGCTCTATTGTTTAACGCAAATGCATAATCTTCTTTAATCTTTATTGCCTCCGTAAAATCAGATACTGCACCTTCATAATCTTTATTAGCGTACTTGGCCATTCCTCTGTTATTAAAGGCAACATAATATTCCTTTTTCAATCGAATTGCTTGATTGTACTCACTAATAGCGCCATCATAATCCTTTTGTTGCCTTTTGGCAGAACCTAAATTATTGTATGCAAAAGCAAGACCCGGATTACTTTTTACAGCCAAAACATAATCTGCAACAGCTCCTTCCAAATTATTTAATTTCCGCTTCGCACTGCCTCTATCGTTATAGGCATAAGCATAGTCTCTTTTCAGCATTATAGCACGATCATAATCGATAATAGCTTCTTTAAATTCATTTTGCTGAAACCTGAGCATCCCTCGATAATAAAAATATTTTGCTTGCTTTTTATTCAAGGCTATTGCCTCCGAATAAGAGGCAAACGCCTGTTCCATTTGATTATTTTTCATTTGGACTAGTCCGATTTGAAAATGAGCTTGGTGGTAAGTCGAATCCATTTCCAAAACCTGGATAAAGTCGCCCTTAGCTTTATCATTTTGATTCATCGAAAAGTAAGCCATGCCCCTATTGAACTTGGCTACAGCAAAATTCGGCATAATCGATAAGGCCTGATTGAATTCAGCAATTGCACCAGAATTATCATTCTGCTGCATGAAAGAAACACCAAGATTGTAATGTCTTTCCGCCTCCGCAATTTGAAACAAACTATCATTCTGAATTAAAGAGTCTTTTTTAGCTTGAAGATCATCTTCTTGAGCTAAAGAAGTACCACAAAATATCGCCAGAAAAAAAATTGAGATTATTGCTCGCATTTTACTTAATTTGGTGCAGGAACGAATGTACAAAATTTATACCCTTTTAATATTTTAGTTTTATGGCCAAAAAGAAAATAATTACAAAAAATTCAGAAAGCTTTCTAAGAACCTATTTAAATAACCCATCTCCCACAGGGTTTGAAACAGAAGGCCAAAAATTATGGTTATCGTATATCTCCCCTTACCTAGATGAATATTTTGTAGACACCTACGGTTCGGTTGTTGGTGTAATAAATCCTAAAAAAAACTACAAAGTTGTTATAGAGGCCCATGCAGATGAAATTTCCTATTTCGTTCATTATATTACGAAAGACGGATTCATCTATCTTAGGAAAAATGGAGGTTCTGACCATCAAATTGCTCCGTCTAAAAGAGTCAATATACACACAGAAAAAGGGCTAGTTAAAGCCGTTTTTGGATGGCCAGCAATTCACACCAGGAGGCCAAAAGAAGAAAGTCCAACGCTCAAAAATATATTTCTAGATTGTGGCTGTTCATCAAAGCTGGAAGTTGAAAAGTTAGGAATTCATGTCGGGTGCGTTGTTACTTATGAAGATGAATTCATGATTCTCAATAAAAACAAATATGTTGGTCGTGCCTTAGATAATAGAATAGGCGGGTTTATGATAGCAGAAGTAGCCCGATTATTGAAAGAAAACGATGTTGTTTTACCGTTTGGACTTTATATCGTTAATGCTGTTCAGGAGGAAGTAGGACTGCGTGGAGCTCAAATGGTAGCAGAACGAATCAAGCCTAATGTTGCAATTGTGACTGATGTTTGCCATGATACACAAACCCCTATGGTAAACAAAATAGCCCAAGGTGACCTTAAAATGGGTAGTGGGCCTGTACTGAGCTACGGACCAGCAGTTCAAAATAATTTATTAAAGCAAGTAATTCAAACCGCTGAAAAAAATAGAATTCCATTTCAAAGGTTGGCAGCATCTCGAGCTACAGGAACAGACACAGACGTATTCGCTTATTCTAATGAAGGAGTTGCAAGTTGCCTGATATCATTACCTTTAAGGTACATGCACACAACCGTAGAAACGGTTCATAAAAATGATGTTGAGCACGTTATTTCATTAATCTATGAAACTTTACTAAGCTTGAAAAAAGACCAGGACTTTAGATACTTAAAGTAACTATTGGACAATCAGTTTTTCTGAATAATAATCTTCACCGTCTATAACTGAAATTAAATAAATTCCTGGTTTTAAATCGTTCGATTTATCAATCTGTATATCAAAAGAGCCGTCGAATTTCCTCACGTCAATGACTTCATTGATCAAAAGGCCTGAAGCGTCCGTAACCAATAGTTTAACTTGTCCTTCTCGTTGAGGGCAATTACTTAATTTAACTTTACAATTCCCGATACACGGGTTAGGATAAACACTTAAAACACAAGAACCAACGGGCTCACTGGAATTTTGTACAGCAATAGGGCCAAACGATTCGGACTTACCGTCGTAATCTGATTGACGAAGCTTATAGTAAGACAAACCTTCAAATGGACTGTAATCTTCAAACGCATAGAACATCGTGTTGTTGGTTGTTCCTGCACCAAAAACCTGCCCAATCACTTCATAGCTCAGTCCATTTTTACTTCTTAATATTTCGAAATAATCATTATTTTCCTCCGCAGCTGTAACCCAATCTAATAAGACTAATTTATCACGAACCTCAGCATCAAAGTTCATGAGATCTATTGGTAGAGGTTTACCAAAAACATAATATCCAGGAACATCAGGGTCGCCAGAATTCCATTGTTCGTTTTCGCATATATATAATTTCTTACCTGAACCTCCTCCCGAGCCTCCAGCAAGCAACCCCCCAACTTCAATCGTCACCGATGACCCACAACCTAGCCTTAATTTTGAGCCATTTAAAAATGTTAAGGTCCCACTAATATATAAGTGCGTTTCGGGAACACCATTGCACGAACCATTATTGGTAAGGATAGTAATCGTGTGTGATGCATCAATTATTATGATATCTCCATTTTCTGGAATTCTACCTAGGTCCCAGGTAGTCGCATCTCTCCAATCACCACTAGACAAAGACGTAATTGTAGCTCCATCAATTAAAGACGGATAAATAAAAGATAGTAATAAAAAAATATAAGCTCTTCTGAAGAATTCAATATTAAATGAGCGATACATATGTGTTATCAACGATCCTTTCGGGATTGAATGATTTTGTTTCATGGTGCAAAATTATTTACCAAATGTACGTTGGCAGCACCTTGTTTAGCTTAAAAAAATTACAACTGAGCGGTATTGAATGACAAGAATATCAGATTAGATGACAAAAAAAGTTTGCAGGCGTCAGATAGTTTTTGTTAACGATAAAAAAATCTTGCAGATTCGATTGATTATTTCATAATTATCTTTTCAGAAATATTTTCTTCTCCTATTATCGCTGATATAACATAAACACCTGGTTTTAAATTATTGGTTTTGTCAATATGTATATCAAATGAGCCATCAAAATTTCTGGAATCGTAAACTTCATTAACCAAATGGCCCGTTGCATCCGTCATCATTAACCTGACCTGAGGGCTGCCCTTAGGACACTCATTTAGCTTCGCTTTACAGCTTCCAGGGCACGGATTAGGATAAACAGTTAAAACACATGAGCCATCAGCTTCTACGGTAAATTCCACAGCAATGGGACTAAATGATTCGGACTTGCCATCATAATCTGTCTGTCTTAGCCTATAGTATGAAAGTCCCTCAAGCGGACTATAATCTTCGAACTCGTAAATCATGGTGTTATTAGTAGTTCCCGCACCTGCAACTTGACCGATTACTTCATAGCTCAATCCATTCTTACTTCTTAAAATTTCGAAATAATCATTGTTTTCCTCTGCAGCCGTTAACCAATCTAATAAAATATAACTATCGCTTACTTCCGCACTAAAGTCCATTAATTCTATAGGTAAAGGCTTTCCAAAAACATAAAATCCAGGCACATCTGGATCTCCAGAGTTCCATTGCTCATTTTCACATATATATAATTTCTTACTTGAGCCTCCTCCGGAGCCTCCTGCAAGTAATCCTCCCACTTCAATCGTCACAGATGAAGCGCAACCCAGTCTTAATTTTGATCCATTTGAAAAAGTTAATGTACCACTAACATACAAATGTGAATCTGGCGCGCCATTGCAAGTACCATTGTTGGTTATGACCGTAACCGTATGAAGTGCATCAATTACGACTATATCTCCGTTCTGCGGCGTCCGACCTAAATCCCATGTGCTAATATCTCGCCAATTACCACTTGATTGTGATGTAATTCTTGTCCTTGATGCAAAAACAGATTCTCCTATTATCAGGAGCAAAAACAAAATCAAAAAATGCTTCATATTTTTCTACTTTAATGGTAACAATTTTCTTTTACTTCAATAATTTCAGCAATTAAGTTGTCCTTGCTTTCTTCGAACCTTAACGCACTATCCGCCGAAGTTGCCCATTCTTCATACTTTTCAAAGGCTCCTCTCAACTTTTCAGCAATTTCTATATTTCTTTTCATCGATTCAAGCCCTTTAAATCTTCTCATAATAACCTCTAAACCCATGGCGTACTGTTTTTGCTGGCTAAAGAAATTAAAATACAAACTATTCAGCTCAGGATTCAAATCTTGAGTTAAAAGAAGAGAGCTTTCTAAAGCGGTACCCACTAAAATGGATATCCCTAGCTCCTCCTTGTCTGTGTTTTTAAAATACTGTGTGCTTCTTTCAAAAGCAGAAAGGACATAAAACGAGAGTGAATCGTTGTTTTCCATATTATCCTCTATTCTGGCTAAAAATTTCTCATCCTTAGGAATGTCTATTCCTAAGTCATCCATTAAACCTATGCAATTTGCTAATTTCTCTTTGGCCAAAATATGGTCTTTATTAACACCTGCGTAGGTAAAATCCACAATACTAATTCCTAAACTAATCGCTTTTTGACTGCTGGTCGTAGACTTATTTACAAGGTCAGCAAACTCAATATGGCTTGGATTATAGTTGCATTTAGAATGAACCAATATGGTTGGAGTTTGAACCGGTGTTGGAATCATTACCAACTCCACCTCGTCTAAAGCAAGGTTTGCTATTGGTTTATTGTAATCCTCTTCTTCAACTATTTCATCGTGATCATCGCTCGCGCAGGAACAGAGCATAGCAACAAAGAGTAGAATGGATGGAAAAATTAATGAGTTTCTTATCATGTTCGCTTTCATTTTTTAACTATTCAACTAATGATTAGAAAGATACTTGCACACTAATATACGCAAGCGTAAAGATTAAAACTGATTTTATCGAATATTATTTAGTTTAAGCTGATTTAAGAATCAATTTAAAGAATACGACAGTTTACCTTGATACATTTCTTTGTATTTGATTGCAAGGTAGGCCAATAAAGCAGAAAACGTGGTGAACGCCTCTTCCGACTCTTTCGAAATTGGAGTCTTCTTTAATTTAAGTAATAATTTTGCATACATCGCATTGACGCAAATCAAGATATCTGACACTTTTTCATCTTTTGATTTGACTTTATACTCTTCTATAAAAGGCATTGCTTTTTCAAAAATACCAGCGTATGTTTTATCATTGAGCTGTTGCATGAGCATTCCGTGCAAAAGTGATAATTCGCCGATGACGGAAAGTACATCACTTACAAACCCTTTTTCACGTAAACCCTCTGTTGTCATCTTTTTAACTAGGTCACGATACCAATCCATTATCAATTCTTCTTCCTCCTTGGATTTGGCCATGGGCATGGCCAAATTCGATCGAATAGACTCCTCTTCAAAGCGCAGTCCTCGTATTAAATCCTGAAGTTGAAACATATACAATACGTATTCAACAACGTTCTCCTCCTTTTTAGCTTGGGCAATTAGCATCAGTTCTTTTTTGAAGCGTATGCTTCATTTAATTTTTTCGTTACATAATCAGTAATATCGAATTCTTCGTTCGCGAAAACAATGATTTGATTAGACTTCGCATAAGTAAGTACATAATCATATCCCAATTCCTTACCAATTTCATCTAAGTAATCGGCTGTTTCGTTGATTACTTTTAACGTAACTTCATATTCTACATTAGCAAGTTTTGCCTGGAGCTCTTGTGCTTCTTGCCCCAATCTCATTTCTTGTTCCTGCAGTTTAGCAGCTTCTGCTTGAATTTCATCATTCCACATTTGACCACCTTGGGCCTTTTGTTCTAAAGCAGCATACTTTTTCATTAGGGTATTTTTTTTTCCTTCTATTCTTCCCTGCACCTTGGCCAATTCCTGGCTGATCTCGTTTTTCGCATCCTCATAATACTTATAATTCTTATTAAGACTATCCGAATTAACAAATGCAATTTTCAAACCTCGATTGAATTCTGGAAGTTTAACAGTGGCAGAATCCGGCTTTGTCAAAACTTGATCTTGGATATTTTCTTCTGAAACCGGCTTATCAATCAGTTGTTCATGATGTACTACAGGTTCTGAATTATTCAGTTGCATGATAAACAGTACTATCACTGCTACTATTAGCAGAACGTTAACCACGGAAAGGGCTTTATTATTCATTGATAAAATTTTTTCGCTTGAAAGATTCTGTAAAATCAGAGCGCATAGTTAAGAAACGATGCATGGTAGTTTTCAGGAAGTCGGCATCTAACATGTTTACAACATCATCTATTCCTTCAACATCCTGTTCATTAATTTTGAAAACCTGTTCGTATTGATCAAGTTCTATTTTAATCTGGAACTTCCCATTCCATGAAAAGATGGTAATTTTGAACTGTCTATGAGGTATTTCTTTTACTATTCGCACTGATTCGGCCAAAAATAGTACAAAACTAGGTTTCAATTGATTATTCCATCAGATATTATAGAATTCTTTTGAGAAAAATGGTTTTAGGTCAAAGAAGATTCCCTATTAATGATTAGAAATTAAAAAAAAATCGAAAAACAAATCGTTACGCTAGCATTTTTTCACCGTTAGCATAAAAATGAAATGGAATATTCACCATAAATGCATAATCTTGACCTACCTCGTACATATCATCATCATTCTCCTTACACATCCATGTTATTTCTACTTTTTCTCCTTGATCCACAAGCTCATTTAGCTTGTACATTAAGAATAGTAGCCTTTTAGAAGACGATATATTGAAGAATTCTAATTCAATAGATAAATGTACCTCACAAGATACATTTTTAGAGAATTGATCCACCCAATCTAGAATTGGACTATAAAAGGACTCAGCATCCTCAGGAATTGACTTTCCTGAAATTACAAAAGTACCATCACTAGGGCGGAAAATAACTTCTGGCGTGAGAGCAGTTTCCTGAATGTAAAGTTGATCCATGCGTTGATTTCTTATCTACAATATGGGAACAATAATTTAAACTCGTTACAGAATTTCTACTAACTAAATTTTGGCATGGATAAAACGTTGAAATATTACGATGAATTTATAGACTCATTAAGTCTTTGAATTTTGTTGCTTGTCGGCGAGAGACCTCTATTTTTTCCCCATTTTTCAATGTTAACTGAAGGCCTCCATTAAACCAGTTTTCAACTTTATCAATGTATGATAAATTAACAATGTACTTTCTGCTTACTCTAAAGAAATGTTTTTGGTCTAACCGATCATTCAAGGTATTCAATGACTTCAGAATTAGCGGTTTAAAATTTTGAAAAAATACACGAACGTAATTCCCTTCTGATTCAAACAGTCGGATATCTTCCAATCGAACAAACCAGCACTTTTCCCCATCTTTTAAAAATATTTGATCATTCATTCCAAGCCTTCCATTCTGCTCTTCAAATATATCTGGACTTAATTCTTCTTCAGCACTAATCCTGTTAACCGCATCCTGTAAACGATTCGGATCAACGGGCTTTAGCAAGTAATCTAATGCGTTCACTTCAAATGCCTTTAATGCAAATTCGTCATAGGCGGTTACAAAAATAACTTTAGGAACGTATTCTAATTCTATCAAAAGATCAAAACCAGATTTTTCGGGCATGTTAATATCTAAAAAAATAAGATCTGGATTCCATTTTTCAATACTAGCGATTGCGTCGTTAGCATTGCTGCACTGATCTACTATTTCTACCTCGGCATACTCACTCAATAAATTTGCAAGTTCCTGACGGGCCAATCTTTCATCATCAATAATTATTATTTTCATACTATATATTTATCAAAGGAAGAGTAATTGTCGTTCTAACCTCATCCGCATAATTTCCAATTTTCAAATGTGCTTTATCTCCAAACATGATTTGCAGCCTTTTTTTCGAATTCTCGATTCCTATAGCCGTGGATTTAGAACGTTTGTCTGGATGATAGTTTCCCGAATTTAAAACCCGAATAATCATATTATCATCTTCCATTTTGGCAGAAATATAAACTCGCCCTCCCTGAGACAAACTTGAAATACCGTGTTTAACTGCATTTTCAACAATGGTTTGCAATAACAACGGGGGGAAATTTCTCTTCAATAATTCAGTATCAATTTCAAATGAAAAATTTAAGCGTTCTTCGAATCGAATTTTTTCCAAATCTAGATAATCCTTTACGATATCTAATTCATCTTCGAATGGCAATAAATCTTTTTTACCTGCTATCAAAGTACTTCTGAGTAAATTAGATAGCTTGGTGATTCCGACTTTAGCTTTTTCAGGATTCTCATCGACTAGAGCCCTGATACTATTCATGGAATTAAACATAAAATGAGGGTTAAGTTGTGTTCTCAGATTTTGTAATTCAGCTACATTTTTAGTTGCTATGAGTTTTATATTTCTTATTTCCTGTTCTCGAGATTTTTCAAAAAGATGGTATCCAAAATAGATAATTGACCAAAATAAAAAGTAAGAAGCATAACTCAGAATCTGGAAAATTACTTTACCTGAGTTATTCAATATAATCGGTCGCCTTCCCAGAAAATAATCCATCATAAAATCAGCAGAAAAAAACAGCACAGACAATAGAATACTTACGAGTAATACAAGTGGAATTAGCTTAATCAATTTTAGCGTTAACCAATTCCATTTAATAATAATGCTTCTGTATAAATGAGTTATTGCTATTCCTGACAGAAAGAAAAGTGCCGCCTCCAAAATAAATTCCGGCTGTATATCTCCTTTCTGAAAAATTAAACCCAATGTAATCAGTGTTCCCCAACCCAGCACCTGAGCAATCCAATAAGAAACAACCTTACTCATATTGATAAACTAAACAATTAGTGTTTTTACTAAATTTACTGGAAAGGTATGAATCAAATCACAATAGAACATAATTACCAATGAATTACCTTGCGCATCTTTTTCTTAGTGGAAATGATAACGAATTGCTAGTTGGCAACTTTATTGGCGATGCTGTTAAAGGGAAAGCTTTTTCAAACTATTCCCGGCGAATAGCAATGGGAATTAAGATGCATAGAGCAATTGACTCATTCACTGATAATCATAAAGTTGTATTAAAAGGTAAAGAGCGGCTATACCCTCGACATCATAAATTTTCTGGAGTCCTAGTAGATTTATTTTATGACTATTTCCTTTGCAAGAATTGGTTGAAATATAGCGAAGAACCGCTAGAAATGTTCATCCGTAACAAATATCAAATTCTTGAACAGAACATCGAATCCATGCCGCCATTATCCCAATTGATATTTCACAAAATGGTCGAAGACAATTGGCTGAGCAGCTATCAAAATGTAATAGGTATTTCTAAAGCGCTTAATGGATTATCCAAAAGAACCAAGTTCCAAAACAATATGAAAAATGCAAGCTCAGATTTGTTATTGCACGAGAATTTATATGATGCTGAATTCAATTGTTTTTTTCCACAAATTGTCGACTTTTGTAATTCCTATAAAATTCGTCATGGCCAAACTTAAGTTAGACCTTCACGCTATTTACAACAAAGGCAATTTGATTGATCAAGCTCTGGAAGACATCGTTGAAGAGGCCATCGAAAAAAAAATAAAATTGGTTGAAATCATTCCAGGGAAAGGCTCTGGTCAACTAAAAAAGAAAGTTCTCCGATTTTTAAACCAGAAAACAATCAAACAAAAGTACCACAGAGTAGAAAAGGATGGGAAGAATTGGGGTCGTTTGTTTATTCATTTTAGGCATTAATCCATGATATTGAGCGAAATGTAACATTTCTGTGTCACTTTTATGGCTATTTAACGTATACATTGTAACTTTAACCCATGCAACCACTTCTTCAAATAGTAGCCATATCCATTTTGGTCATACTCATGTCTTTCACATATGACGTGAATGATTATGAAAAAGAAGGGATTATTATTCTTGAAGGCAAATACCAAAATCGAAATATATATGTTGCAAATCCGTATCCGGAGAATGGAGTCGGTTACTGCACTTATGAAGTTAGAGTGAATGGAGAACTCATACCTGATGAGGTAAATGGCAAAGCATTTGAAATTGACTTAAAACAATTCGACTTGAAGACAGGGGAAAGAGTTGTTATTGAAATCAAACACAAAAGTGGTTGTGCGCCTAAAGTTTTAAATCCAGCGGGTCTAAAGCCAAAACCAACGTTCGAAACCGAAAAAATTGATTTAAACTCGGAAGGAATATTAACCTGGACCACTTCCAATGAAGCAGGTATTTTAGACTATATTGTACAACAATTTAAATGGAATAAATGGGTGGATGTTGGTCAAATTGCTGGAATTGGCACGCCTGACAAGCATGACTATTTATTTAAAGTTCAATTGATTTCTGGAAACAATAAGTTCCGCATTATTCAGAGGAATTATGAAGGTAAAATTAAAAAGAGTACTTCTGTAATACACAAGTCGACTATACCTAAACTAACTTTTATCTATAACAAAAGGACCAAAGAGTTGGTTTTTTCTCTACCTACACAATTCGAAATACATGATTTATACGGAAGGTTAGTCAAAAGAGGTTACGGAGATTCTGTGAAGGTTTCTAATTTAGAAAAAGCAGAATATTATTTAAGCTACGATAATGCAACCGACACCTTTAACATGAAATGAGAAGTTCTCCTTTTGTTTCTTTTTTAAACTTATTCATAATTGTCCTATTCGCAACCTTTTGTTCCTGTAAAAAACCCGAACCAGCAAGAATTACAATTGAAGGAACAATAAGTGATGCCACTGGTGCAGTCTCTGATGCAGAAATTCAATTAGCCGTAAAAGAAATTTCATCTGGCACATATTCTAATAATTTTGTAGTGTTTCATACCACTAATTCAAATGCACTTGGTAAATACTTGCATGATTTTGAAGCTTACAATGCAATTGAGTATAAAATTGATGTAGCAGGGCAAAATAGGTTTAGTGAATCGCTTGTGTTTGATTCTGACGAACTACAAAAAAATGAAACCAACACCTATGATTTTTATTTGCAACCAAAAGCCTGGTACAAAGTAATTATTAAAAATACAAGCCCGGTAGACTCTTCGGACTTGTTGCAATATCAAATTACGAGCAGCCAGCCCATTTGCAGTAGCTGTTGTGGCAACACCATCTCGGTTTTAATTGGTGACACCGTTAACACTTCATTAAAATGTTTAACCCTTGGCAATACCACTCTTGATATTGGTTGGGTAGTTACAAAAAATGGTTTTACAAATTCTTACAGTAATTCAATTACTTGCAATACTGGTGACACTGCCGTTTATTACTTAAACTATTAGTTCGAAAAGATGTTTTTTTAATGCACAAGCAATGGCATCGATTGTGAAATAGAATTTGATTTGAGTACAACCTGATAAGCCCCAGCAGAATAATCAGAGACATCGATAAAGTATTTTCGATTATGACCGCTAAAGAAACCAGAATGAATGGTTTCTAATTCCTGTCCAAGAACATTATAAACGGATAAGGTTCCTGAAAAAGAAGTCGTATTCTTCACTTCAATACATGTCAAACCTGCTGATGGGTTTGGAAATACACGACCAAAAGATATTTCTGCACTAGTAACCCCTACACTTTCAGAAACTTCAAAATGAAAATAACCAACTGGCGCCGTTATTGGTCTTACTTGATTTTTGCCAGATATCGATGTTGCATTAATATAATAAAAAACCTTTGTACCGGCACTTTGTGCAGGAATGTCAGCCGACCAATTATCTGCAGAAGTATTAATCATGGCTACGGGAACGTAAGTTCCAGTCATCCCAACTTTGTAAAATAAAGTTGCGCTAGCTATTCCAGATCGATGCATAATTAAAGCGTCAACGTTATATGGATTAACGACATCTGCAGTATTAGGTAGTTCCTGATGAGAAATCAATAATGGGTCGTCTACTCCAATGGCCTTAGTAATGCAGTGAATTGCACCACCCGAACCAATTATGTTTGCACCTGAATTGTCACAATCGATTCCAACTACATCATAACCAGGCATTGCTTCTCTGAGAATTCTCAAGCCGAT
>JABJPZ010000014.1 GCA_018663635.1 Crocinitomicaceae bacterium | reverse complement strand
GTTTTCAACTCTCAAAAAATGCGCATATTGGCGGAGGGTTCATCATGGTCGGTGTAGCTGCAAGTGGTACTGCAACATTAGCCTATGGTTCCTTTACTGCAGGCAATTCCGACGCGAATGTCTCGGTTGGCATTGGATACGGCTTAGTTAACGGAGATTTCTCAGAATATCCCGCAATCATGCTTGCAGGTACATCTCGTTTGACGAATGGTTTGGCTCTGTTATCGGAGAACTACATTTTCCCTGACGGTTCTAACACACCTACCTATTTTGGAATACACGGCTTCAGAATCTTATCTAAGAAAAACTCCTTTGATATTGGCGGAATTTTTATTCCCAGTATTTTTGAATACATACCCGCCCTGCCCTATGTGGGATACGTTAGGGTATTTTGATCGTTTACTTGCAACTTCCTCAATTCATTTTATTTTGATACCTTGACCTTAAATAATAAATCCATCAGCATGAAAACGATACTTGCAATCTGTGCTTCAGCAACTCTTTTAATGTCTTGTTCCTCCCCAAAAGATGAAGTATTATCAGACATTGATCAATTAATGGAAGAGTTTAATTCCGGAATGGACAGCATGACCGATTCTTTTAATGATGGTGTTGATCAAATAAATGAATCAATCCAAGCAGAACTTGATTCAATGAGCAACAGTGTAGATACGTTTTTAGACTCACTAGAAAATAGTTCAAGTCAGTTTATTGATTCTATTCGAGAAGACGCACTTAAGTAACACATTCCGTTTTATTCAGTTTAATTGGTTTTTAGCACCTGTTCTATCCTGGTAATGGAAATCGGATTCACAAGTAATATCCTCTACTAACTTGTTGCAATAGCCGCTATTCTATCTAGCAAGAAGAACTAAGGATTTACTAACTCAAATAAGCCATTAGGAAATTTCACATGATACGAACTCCATCGATCATCGGGTTTGTAATAATCGGTAGAAATAATTTGTGCATTGCTTTGTAATGCAGCATTCCATTTACTAAAATCATTTGTGCGAGATTCTATAGTTCCTGAATCCGCTCTCGTTCTGATGATGAATTGAGATACCAATTCTCCGATTTCTTCCTCAAAATTCAGAGGATTATTTCTCAATAAGAAAATAGTATTGGAATCGTTTTCCTCTCCATAATAGAACATTACTGGATTTTTAAAACTCTTATAGATGTCTTGATTATTTCCCTGTAGAATGAAAATTATTTTCCCTTTAACCTCATGAAGCAAAGGCCAACCTGAAGCATTTATTCGTGCTCTTAAGCTCTTATATCCTTTCTTAAAATTACCTGGCATATATAATTGATCGGAATCTAAAACCGATCTTATTTCCGTTTCTAAATTCGAATACGCAATGGCATCAAAAGGAATGCAATTTGCAAATCCAAGATATTGCAGCGATTTAGATTCATCCGCAGGATGAGCTCCCTTAGTCTCGATATTCACATAAATAGGTAGATGCATGGGATGCGCATCACTCCATGCTTTAAGTGCTTTCAATGCAGATTGCAACGTAAGGTAATTACTCTCAAAATCAACATCTGCAATATGTAATATTTTAAACCCAGGTTGTTTTAGAATATTTCCTTTCAGGCGCTGCTTCTGACCTAAAAGAAATAGATTAACCCGTCTGCGTTTGTAATGCCCTCCATCTGGGTCGTAATTGACGTCAAGCTCTATTCCTCTTATGCCATATTGATTAAATTGCTCTGAAAACGTCAGGTGACCGTAATCTATGTAATCCGGATTATTATCAGGCCCTAATTTATCTCGAAATTTATTTAAGAAGTGTAGCACCTTTGGATGTGGTCGTTTCTTATAACTGTTATGAGAAGCTAGAATTTTAATCTCATTCATTGGAGTGTTATCAGCTGGCACTTGTGAACTTCCTACACCGCAATAAAACAAAAGAAGTAAGCTCATGCTAAAATACTTCATTTCGTTATGACTTTTTCATTGTAATTTTTGACTTATTGAGCTTTAAAATTATCATTCAAAAAAGAGTAGCTAAATCAAATTAAGTAATCAACATCCACCTGGATCGCAAAAAAAGCTGATACCCTTAGGTTGAATGTTGAAGATGCAACCTAATTCCCTTTCAATTTCGTTTTTGCTGGGCATGGTATACAGTCTCTCCCAGTACTCCTTGTTACCATCTATCTCGCGTACTACGTATGTTTCTCCGTACAGAAATTCCAATAAAATGAAAAAATACTTTGTGTTGACCTCCTCTAGAAAAGTGAAATATTGTTCCTCTTCTGCCATTTTTTCGCCCATTATAAGTTCAAAAGACACAACACTCTCATGATAGGAAATGCCTTCGCCGTATTGCACTTCGGTTTCTAAAGGCCACGGGAAAACCAACGTGTCGTCTTCCGATTTAAAAGAAACTTTCATTTCTAAGCCATGTGCAAAAGAAGGTGAAATCATGGTATCACCGGCTTCATTAATGGTTGTAAAACCATAATAATCCATAATCGGTTCAAATTCTGATTTTGTAAGTTTTACATCGTATGTTTTACTTACTGTGTCTACTATTTTGTATAAATCTTCAAAGTAGCCTTGTAGTGTGTTTTTATAATCAATGTCAATTGGCTTGGGTACAAACAAGGTAAAATTATCTGCAGACATTATGTATTCGTCATAAGCTGCCGTCCATTCTTCGTAGCGTTTTGTTTTGTATTTTTTTTCCCAATTCTCTTTCATTTCGGGCATTGGGTCTTGCCCCACCCATGTCAGCTGGTACATCGATGTTTTTTCTATACCCGAATTAGCAGTCGAACCATAGATTTCTGAATACTTCCAGGGATCTTTAGAAAAAACGATATTCTCTAGCTTCCAAGAATCACTTTTTCCATATTCAAAACCGCATCGATAATAATCTTCTCTGCGGGTTACCTCGTCAAAATTCACACCCAAATTTTCTTTCAAATAGAATAATTCGGACTCAGATGGAAATTCCGAATGCAATATCCAACAATAGTTAAAGGGCAGGTAAAAAAAGAATTGTTCCTTTAATGAATCTGCAAATACAGGACGCCCCTCAATTAATGTATCCAGGGGATAATAATGCCTAGAATGCCGAGGTGAATCAAAATCTTTTTTCCAATTAATTTCTTTCAAAACTTGAGACTTTGCTGGCCATCCTGAATAAGCCGAACTTATTATTAAATACGATGAAAAAGCTTCATCTAAAACCGTGTCCGCAACAACTTTAGAATCTATCTTTGCTTCGACGCTTGTTGCCCCCGTATTGTCACTCTCAGGTCTATTTGTTACAGGCTCTTTACAAGAAAAAATAAAAACAAAGAGTACTCCTCCAATTACCGCAATTCTTTTCATTTACTACTAGTT
>JABJPZ010000159.1 GCA_018663635.1 Crocinitomicaceae bacterium | reverse complement strand
TATTTCGTGCATTAGCTATGCGCAGCAGCCCTTATTCGAACAATTAACAATCGAAAATGGTTTAGGATCTAACAACGTTTATGACATAGATATAACCCTTGACGGAGAAGTTTGGTTAACCACTGACAATCACCTTTGTGCATTTCGAGGTCTTGGATTCTCAACCTACGAAGTAAACGATTCCAGTCTTACTGGTCTATTCCTTGATGCTAAAGGAATGATTTGGGTGTATTCATCAAATGGCAATATCTATGATTTTGATGGGATAAGATTGAAAAAGGTCGCCACCGAAACAACAGACATCTTGCAATCTAGTTTAACGAATCAAATAGTATTCGAATCTAAAAACACCTTTTGGGCATCAACTATTATTAACGGGAATCTATTAAAAATAGAGGATTTAAAGCCTACACAAATAAAGCTACCTGCCGAAAGCGGGTACTTTGTTAAAGAACTTAAAAATGGGAATTACATTACAGGAACCGGCATCAACCCTCAAGGAAGTAATCAATTGCATGTTCTTTTTCAGGATGAAACCGTACAAATTCCTTTAACTCAAAAAGGCGTTGGAACAAAAAGTTCATTTCTGGTATTAAATGATGGAACTTTTCTATTCTCTAAAGATTTTGAGCTCATTCATTTCGATAGAAACCATGTATTAAATAGGGTTTTCGTGGAAAAAAACATTACTTCTTTATTTCAAGATTCTAAAGGACAAATCTGGATTGGATTGTACAATGGAGGAGTCATTTGCTATCCTGATGAAACTATCTCCTCTAAAAATGTGATTACTTATCTCGGTGCCAATAGTATCACTTCAATTATAGAAGATTATTCGAATAATATATGGGTAGGAACCCTGAACAACGGTGTTTTTTACCTACCAGAGCAACAAATTGTTAGGTACTCTGCACCACAGTTATTCTCTGATACCAGTTCTAAAATAGAACAGACTCTTGGCATTAAAACATTAGGCAGCTCAGATACAGCATCAGTTTCCGATTTACGAATTATCAGCACTAGGTCCTCTATTTACGATTCTATTCCTCCCACTATCTACATTAATAATTTACGGATCATGAATAGAGATACTGTAATTCAGACGGATTATATTTTACCTTACAATCTGAACTTTTTAAACATCAATTACATCGGCTTTTCTTATAAAAACCCTGAAAACATTCAATACAAATATCGGATGATTGGCATTGATAAAAACTGGACATACACCAATAATAACTCAGCTCAATACACAACACTACCTCCTGGAGAATATGAATTCCTAGTGAGTTCAATGAACAAAAACGGTATCTGGAGTGAATCCGATGCTCAAATGAAATTCAAAATTACACCACCGTATTGGAAAACCTGGTGGTTCATTTTTACCATGTTAGCCGCTGTCACTGTCCTCTCTGGAACAATACTTTTCTTATGGATTAGAAACATCAAAGAGAAAGAACGTGCTAAATCCGAAATTGACAAAAAAATCGCATCTGCAGAACTACAAGCACTTCGTGCACAAATGAATCCTCACTTTATGTTTAACACAATGAGTTCTATTCAGCATTACATTACCACTAACGAAACAGAGTCAGCATTGCGCTATTTATCCAAGTTCTCTAAATTGATGCGTAGGATATTAGACAACTCTAAAACAGCCACTATTACGGTAAAAAATGAGGTTCAAACGCTTGACCTCTATCTATCATTAGAAAGCTTAAGGTTTAAAAACAAGTTAAAGTACTTTATTGATATTGATAAATCTATTGATCAAAACTATGACGAAATTCCAGCCATGCTGGTTCAGCCTTATGTGGAGAACGCAATTATACATGGCATCAATCATAAAGAAGGAGTTGGCACAATTAACGTTTCATTAACTCGAGAAAACGAGTTCATAAAATGCATAATTTCTGATGATGGCGTTGGAAGAAAACGATCAGCAGAAATCAATAAATCGAAGAACAAAAAACATAAATCAGCCGGAATCTCAATTACTCGAGAGCGTTTGAATATTTTAAACGAAGCTCAAGAAAATGAAGCTAATGTTGTTATAAACGACCTTGTTGATGAAAGGGGCAACGCAGCAGGCACTAAAATAGAAATTTACATACTAGCCGAAAATTAAGCCTATGAAAACCACCGCAGTAATTATAGATGACGAAGAGGGCGCAAGAGAATCACTTGCTAAT
>JABJPZ010000158.1 GCA_018663635.1 Crocinitomicaceae bacterium | reverse complement strand
ATTATGCTAGTTATCAGTTCAGTACTTTCTATAATTGGATTTCTCTTGCTCTCTGGAGGCAATGAGGTTAATTTACCTTGGTATATGGGAATAATTGCGTTAGGAACTTGTGTTACAAAAGTAATGCTACTTGCTGGTATTGCAGATTCATTCCCTAGTAGAAATCATACTACTGAAGGCTGGACAATGATGACTTACATGGCAGTTAATATTGGGGCAGCTATTTCTGTTGTCTTATTCCCATACATTGCCTCAGAATACACTTATGAAACCAGTTTCACTTTAGCTGCTTTGATAGGAATACCAATTGCTCTTGGTTCTACAGCAACGGTTTTTTTATACTCAAGGCCACTTGCACCATTAGTTAATTACACTGAATTTTTAGCTTTAAAAGAAGATGTTAAAGTTGAAAAAGGAATTGCCTTTACTGGAATAGTATTGGGTTTTAATATTCTTTATTGGGCAACTTATAGTGCAATATTCCAAGAATTTTCGATGGTAATTGAGGAGTCTATTCAGTCGGTATTTTCATCGATTACTCCAATTGCAACGATAACAGCAGTGGCTGTTTTGGGAATTCTGCATTTCACTAAAATGTTAGAAAAAGTACAGTTTTTGCTTATCGGTGTTGGTATGACATTAATGAGTATAGCTTTCGTAATATGTTTGACTTTTAGTTCAACTCTCGGTTATATCTTGTGCCAAGTCTTCTTGATCATCAGCGAGCCGTTATGTCATGTTATGTTATTAGGTTTAATTCTTAGAGTGGCGCCAAGAAAATTTTTAGGAATTGCTCTAGGTTTTTACATGTTTTCATTTATTAATTTTTATGATTATATAAATATTTTGGACTTTTTATCAAGTATTTCTGCTTTGATCCTATTTGGTCTGGGTATATGTAGTCTTATTTTTTATAAGAAATTGTGGAATTGGTTGTTCACGCTAAACCGCAATGAATTATCCAGTGATTCACATCAAGAAGGGTAGTACTTATTCCTGAGTGAATAATATTTACGTTGTGAAATCATTATAGTTGGAAGGTGAAATTAAGGGGTAAATTTTGTTGTGAAACGATAAAATATAATTTTGATTCTTTCTTTTGCTGTATTGGAATTTTCAAAATCGTTCTGAGCCCTATTTTTTTGATTCAATTACGCTTGTAATATTATCACTTCATTGAAAAGCAGTAAGTATTTTAAATGTTAATTTTGCTGCAAAATATAGATGTTAGACCAATGTGTAAAGTTTGTTTTGTAGCTTACTTAATAGCTTTATTTTTTATGGGCTGTTCGGGCAGTAATAATCCCTTGGTTATAACCGAAGAGGATTCATCTAAAAGCAGCCACGATTCTCTATCAATAGACATAGCAAAACTTAATTGCAGGGTTTTTTTATTAGACTCAAGTCAACATTACCGAGGATTAACGGTAGACCATTCAATCGTATTCGTTACTGGTTCAAAAGGACACGTTGCACAAGGTTTATTGTCAACCGATAGTATTAAGTGGCGTGTTCATTGCAATGTCGACTCTCTGCATTTAAGAGATATTGAAGTGGTAAGTGATTCAATATTTGTACTCTCCATTGGTGCTCCAGGATTCATTAAGTCGATTAGTAAATCAAAGATTACAGACGATAGAAGTTTATGGAACACGACTTATTTTAACTCAGACAGTAATGTTTTTATGGATGGATTTTCTTTTTGGGATAATGGATATGGTCTTACTTATGGTGATCCATTAAATGAGTTTCACTTTCTTCTAAAAACAAAGAATTATGGGAAAGAATGGATTCGAATAGATAGTATTCAACTTCCAAAACCCGCTATGGAAGAGGCAGGCTTTGCTGCAAGTGGAACTGGACTTGCCTGCATTGGGGACGGTGTTGCATTTGTGGGTTGGGGTGGTGTTAAAGCACGTATTTTTAAAACCATAGATTATGGTGAGAGTTGGTGTGTACAAGAAACGCCTATTGCCCATGGAAAAGCGGGTAAAGGAATTTATTGCATGGCTTGGAAGAACCAATTAGAAGGGGTTGTTGCTGGTGGTAATTGGGAGGAACCGGCAGGTGATAGTTGTTATGCATACACCAAAGATGGAGGAGAAACGTGGAAGCTTGGTATAGGGGGATCTGGATATCGTTCGGGTATTTGCCATGTGGAGGGAGAGGTCTATTGCAGTGTTGGTTCAAATGGAACAGACTTGTCTGTTGATGGCGGTGCGACTTGGGTTCAAATTAACAAGCAAAACATGAATGCGGTTGTTGCTGTTCCTAGCTCTAGAAACATCATTGCTATTGGAAGCAAAGGAAGAGGCTTTTTACTACCGTATTGATTTAAACGAATTTTTCACCCTTGCTTGTTTTTATGTCGTTGACAAACTGTTTGATTTTCTGTTCATCTTGCTTTTTACAAATCAATAATGTCCCGTCACTTTCTACTACAATATAGTCGTACAACCCCTGGATAACAACCAATTTATCATCAGGCATTTTCACCATATTACTTTTCGAGTCGTACATCATTACGTCGTTCCCAATAACCGCATTAGAATCCGCGTCATGTTCTACGTGTGTGTACAAGGAGCCCCAAGTGCCCAGATCAGACCAACCAAAATCAGACAAAACAACATATACATTCTGCGCCTTTTCCATGACGCCATAATCAATGGATACGTTTTTACAAATGGGATATATTTTATTGATGAAGGCAGCTTCGTCAGGCGTGTGATAGACACTTTCCCCTTCTTTAAAAAGTTTGGACACTTCTGGTAAGTGCTGCTCGAAGGCGCTAATAACACTGCTTACTGTCCAAATAAAAATTCCAGAATTCCAATAGAAATCACCGCTATTTAAAAATTGTTTTGCAAGATCTAAATGAGGTTTTTCCGTAAAGGTTTTAACTTTCTTAATTGTCGGATGAATAGAGTCCGAATCATCTCTAAATTGGATATATCCATACCCTGTATCAGGCCTGCTGGGCTTAATTCCAAGTGTAATTAGGCTATTGTTCTTGTTTGACTGCTCAATGGCAGAGTGAATACAATCAGTAAAAACAGCTTCCTTTAAAATAAGGTGATCTGAGGGTGCAACAACGATATTTGCTTGTTTATTAATTGCTTTTATTTTATAACAAGCATAGGCGATGCATGGTGCGGTATTTCTACGGCTGGGTTCACAAAGAATCTGGCTCTCCTTTATTTCTGGCAGTTGTTTTAATATGAGGTCTTTGTAATCCTCATTGGTAACAATAAGTATGTTTTCTATAGGGCAAATATCTTTGAATCGATCAAATGTCATCTGAATTAAAGTTCTTCCAGTACCTAAAACGTCATGAAATTGTTTTGGGTAAGAGCTTTTACTCATTGGCCAAAATCGACTGCCGATGCCGCCCGCCATTATTACAGCAAAATTATCTTTCATAATAAGCGCAAATTAATACAATTTGGATAATGCTTGGGTTAGGTCGTTGCTAACCTGATTGATATCAGCTTCTAAAGCAGTGCCAACGGATAACCGATACCAGGATGAGCCAATATCGGTGCCAAAGGCATAAAAAGGTACAATTGCTAGATTGGCTTCATCTAATAAGTATTTGGTTACTGCTTTCGTTGTTTCAAGGAGTTTTCCATCAGTGGTCGTTTTGCCTACTAAAGAAAATTGAACAGTTAGGTACATGGCCGCCTGAGGAGGAATTGCATCTACAGGGTGGCCTGCATTTTTAAGCTGAATAATGGCAGCATAAAACCCATTTAATCGAAATTCTATTTTAGATTTAATTTCTGATAAGTAGGCGTCAACGGCATCAGAATTACTTAAGAAACTTGCGGTGCCAATCTGTTCAGCTTTTGGAGCCCACGCACCAATATGAGACAAAACAGACTTCATTTTATCAATTACTCTTTTTGGCCCAAAACCCCAGCCTACTCGTACACCTGTGGCTGCAAAAGCTTTTGATAAACCATCAATGAAGATGGTATAGTCTTTCATCTCAGGTCTTAACGAAACAGGGTTGCAGTGTTCAGTACTTCCGTAGGTAAGTGCCCAATAGATTTGGTCGAAAAGAACATAGACAGGTTTCTCCACTGGACCACGTCTTTTGTTTTCTGCCAATACTAAATCACATATTTCAGACAACGTTTCTCGTTTAAAAACGGTTCCTGTTGGGTTTAAGGGAGAGCAGAGCGCTATTAAGGTTGCGTCAGAAATGTAGGGCTTCAAATCTTTTGCGGTTGGCATAAAGTTGTCTTCTGCTGAAGTTTCAATATAGACAGGACGCCCATGAGACAGGTGTGTATAGTGATTGTTGTTCCAAGATGGTACTGGAAAAATAACGGTATCATTAGGATCTACTATTACTTGGTACGCGGCATAAATAAGTGGCCTTGCACCACTTGCGATTAAAAATTCCTCAGGAGCATAATCCAGGTGCTGACGGTTTTTGATGTAATTCGAAACTTCCCTTCTTAATTCGAGCATTCCGTTGGCCATCGGATAATTAGTATGCCCTTCTTCATAAGCTTCAATAATGTTGTTTTTTAATTCTTTTGGAATTGGAAAAACAGCAGGATTGAAATCACCAATAGTTAAATTGGCAATTGATTCACCTGCTGCAACTTTTGCTTTAACTTCTCCCGCAAGTTTTATTATCTCTGAGCCAACAAGACCTTCGGCCATTTCAGATAATCGCAATTCAATTTCAGGTGTAATCATAGAATTAATGTGTTTTAATGTTATTGAATTGCGAAAGTAATCATCCCTGCCACGTGGCATTAGATTTTTATCATTGTTTAATTAACAAATTCTACTTTCGTTAAAGCGTGTACGAACCACTTTCGATTTGTTGAAATATCTAGACATTCATAGCGTGTACGCAACTTTTTGATTCTTTTGAATGTTTGCTTGTTGTGTATTTTGAATAAATCTCCATCACTTAGGTCTTCTAGCACAAGATGATATTGCTCATCGTGTACTTTTAAGAGTCGCATTAAATGGGAGTCCGAGCAGGTTGCTCTTGGGTTTTGCATGTGCTTGGATAGCTGTTTTGAGATTTCATTAGGAAAAACAGACTCTTCTAGAAGTGGAGCCATCAAAGTATGAAATTCTATTTTCCATTCTTTACCGTGCGGAGCAGTCCTCCTCCTGTATTTTATTTCTTGTCGATAATGAGCCATTTCGTGAATGAAAGTAATCAAAAACAGGTATTTGTTCAGATCTGAATTAACAGATATAGAATGAACTTTTGTTGTTGGATTATATCGGTAATCACCTAGCTTGGTTGTTCGGGGTTTCACAATGCAAAAAACTATACTGTAGCTTTTAATTAGTTGTTTTACGTAACCGTAGCTGACCTCAGGAACATGGTCCTTGAGTTTGTTTAACACAATATTAGAAGTCATTAATACGGATTATTTAGGTGCTCCATCTTCAATTAACTGTTCAAAAGTACGGAATCTTAGGTTTAAGATTCGTTTTTATATACCTACTTTAGCGGAGTAAATGCGCATTAATATGCGATGAAAAGACTATTGTGACTTTTATTCAAAGAATAGGGGAATATTCGTTGATGCTTGGAGGGGCGTTCTCTAGACCAGACAAACTGAAAGTTTTTTGGAAGAGGTGTGTTGATGAAGTCATGAACCTAGGAGTCAATTCTATGGGGATTGTATTCATTATTTCCATATTTATGGGTATGGTCATTACGATTCAAACGGCATCTAACATAGACAGTGAGTTAATTCCAAAATATACAGTTGGGTTTACGGCAAGACAGACGATTGTTTTGGAATTCTCCCCAACCATTATTTCTTTAATTCTTGCAGGAATTGTAGGAAGCAGGATTTCATCTGAACTTGGTTCGATGCGCGTCACGGAACAAATTGATGCTTTGGAAATTATGGGTGTGAATTCAAAGAACTACCTGGTTTTACCAAAGATTTTAGGTTTTATGTTTATCCTTCCTTTCATCATTATCTACTCTATGGTGCTTGGATTATTTGGTGGATGGGTAGTTGGTATGGCTTCTGGAATTATTTCTTCTGCTGATTACATATACGGTTTGCAGTATTGGTTTGAACCATTTAGTATTTTTTATGCGCTGATAAAAACAGTCTTATTTGCCTTTATTATTGCATCTGTATCATCCTACTACGGTTATTATGTTAAAGGTGGAAGCTTAGAAGTAGGAAAAGCAAGTACAAAAGCGGTAATATGGAGTAGTATCGCAATACTTTTCGTGAATTATTTAGTTACTCAATTATTACTCATTGATTGAAATACGAAACATATACAAGAGCTTTAATGAGGTATCTATTCTAAAGGATGTTTCATTCAAGTTTGATACAGGAAAGACCAATTTAGTCATAGGACAAAGTGGATCCGGAAAATCTGTATTAACAAAATGTATTGTAGGCTTACACGATGTGGATGATGGACAAGTGCTTTATGATGGTAGAGACATGCAGTCCATGAGCAACCGGAAAAGAAAAACAATCTTTAAAGAGATTGGCATGTTGTTTCAGGGGAGCGCATTATTTGATTCAATGACGGTGGAAGAAAATGTAATATTTCCATTGAGCATGTTTTCTAATATGACCAAAGATGAAATGCGGGATAGGGCGAACTTTTGCTTGAAACGTGTTGAAATATTTGATAAGAATAACCTGTATCCATCCGAAACGTCTGGGGGAATGCAAAAAAGAATAGCCATTGCTAGAGCCATTGCTTTAAATCCCCGTTACCTTTTTTGCGATGAACCAAATTCAGGTCTTGACCCGAAAACCGCTATTGTTATCGATAATCTTATTCAAGATATTACGAAAGAATACAATATGACAACAGTGGTAATTACACACGATATGAATTCAGTTCTCGAGATAGGTGAGAACATCATGTTTCTTTACGAAGGGGAGAATTATTGGCAGGGAGATCGCAAGTCTATTGTGAGCACAGATTCTAAAGAAGTCAATGATTTTGTTTACGCATCCAAATTTATGCAAGATTTTAAGAAGAGAATGGTTTAGTGTTCCGCAATAAGTTTAGTACAGAAACTCATTGTACGGGAATCGAATTACATGAATTTTTTTGACTTCATCGTACAGAACCTCTTTTAATTCTTCAATGTTTTCTTTGTTTGTTGCTGAAATAAAAACACATTTTTTATCGTTCATTTTTGCCATCCAGGTGCGTTTTAATTCATCCAGTGATGTAGCATTGGCATTTTCATCATGAATTTCATAAGGCAAATGATTTGCAAAAGTGTAGGCATCAATTTTATTGAATAAGATAATGGTTGGCTTATCAATTGCTGCAATTTCTTCAAGTGTTTGATTTACTACATCGTACTGTTCCTCAAAGCTGCCGTGGGCAATATCTAAAATATGAACGAGGATATCTGACTCACGAACCTCGTCTAAGGTTGACTTAAAAGAGTCGACTAATTGGTGAGGTAATTTTCTAATAAAGCCAACGGTATCCGAAAGTAAAAACGGGATATTCTTAACCACTATTTTTCTAACCGTAGTATCAAGAGTCGCAAATAGTTTATTTTCCGCAAACACCTCTGATTTACTCAGCATATTCATGGTCGTGGACTTCCCTACATTGGTGTATCCAACAAGGGCTACCCGCACTAATTTCCCTCGGTTCCCTCTTTGAACAGCTTTTTGCTTGTCTATCTTTACTAATTTCTCTTTTAATAAGGCAATTTTTTGTTGAATGATTCGTCTATCTGTTTCAATTTGAGTTTCACCTGGTCCCCTCATTCCAATACCTCCTTTTTGCCTTTCGAGGTGGGTCCACATCCTGGTTAGTCTCGGGAGTAAATATTGATATTGCGCCAGTTCTACTTGCGTTTTTGCATTAGCAGTTCGAGCTCTACTAGCAAAAATATCTAAGATGAGATTATTGCGATCCAGCACTTTTATTTCAAGTACTTTTTCAATATTTCGAAGCTGAGTAGGAGTCAGTTCATCGTCAAAAATAACGAGATCAATTTCGTTGTCTTTTACGTATTGAAGTATTTCTTCAAGTTTACCTTTTCCTACAAAAGTGGCTGGATGCGGGTGCTCCAATTTTTGTACAAATCGTTTTTCCGTTTTTGCTCCGGATGTTTCAGCAAGAAATGCAAGCTCTTCTAGATATTCTGTCACCTGATCTTCATTTTGATCGGGCGTTATCAGTCCAATTAAAATGGCTGTTTCTTCTTCTTTATCTGTATAAAAATAATCTCCCACTAATGTCGTAAAGTTTCAATATACTTGGCTAGTGCTTCAATTTCTATGGTGTTTAGATCGCCATAATGCTCTACGCCAAAAGGTTTCATTTTTCCATTTTTGCTTCCGTGTGTTATGAGTTCAATTCGTTCTGAAATTGGCATCGCTGAAGTAACAAGACTTTTTGCACCCATTAATCCCAAGTCACCATTTTCTCCATGGCAATCCACACAATGTCTTATGTATAGCTTCAAGACGTTTACTTCTTCCAAAGTAGTTGGTCCAACCTCTGTACTGATGGAATTCTTCTCGTTATTACAAGCTCCGGCAAGTAAAGACAATGTAACTATAGTCGTTTTGATAAAATTAGAACCAGCCAAATCCGCCATTTTGAAGACGTTCAATAAACGGCCAGGGAATTGATCCAAGAATAGCCAAAAGACCTATGGTGTACCAAATCGCAATTCGCTTATGTTTCTTTTTATCATCCTGGCTACGTTTTGAGGTACTATAGCCTACTGTGATTAGAGCAATACCTAAAATCATTCCTGTTAAATGTTCCATTACTAAAAAACTTGCCACTTTAGATCCTTCGAATTCGAACGATACTTTTGCACTGGTAAAGAGTAAAACAAGCCCTATCAATAATTGCAAATGACAGGTGATCATCGCAAAAAGAGCAGTCTTTTTTGTGCCTGCCGAGAATGGTTTATTCCCACTGATGCCACCAAAGCCTTTAATAATGGCAAGTAGAACCAAAATCAATAAAATCCATCTTAACCCAGAATGAGCGTGTATCAGTGCATCCATAATCTATAATTTACCAGCAAATGTAATAAACAAGACAGCACAAGAAGAAGGTTATTTAATTGAATTTAACATCTTAACAGATTTAAGCTAAATTTGTCAGAATCAAATTGAAGATGAGATACATACTATTCGCACTCGCATTTTTTTGCCTCAATCAACTGATTGCGCAAGATCGAAATTTGTACCCAACTAATGGTGCAAAGAATCAATCTGACACGTATTATGCTTTTACTAATGCAACACTGCATTTAGGTCAGTCCATTAGCTCTAAAGGCACATTGCTGGTCCGCAATGGTAAATTTGTTAAGGTTGGTACTGTGCTGAGTTTACCCAAAGGTACGGTCATAGTAGATCTTAAGGGAAAGCATATTTACCCATCTTTCATAGATATATATTCAGATTATGGACAGCCGAAAACGAAACCTAAAAGTACGGGTTACGGACCGCAATTGGAATCTCGCAAAAAAGGTGCATTTGGATGGAATGAATCTGTAAAGCCAGAATACAGTACTGTCAAGCACTTCACTACGAATGAAAAAAAGGCCAAAGAACTAAGGGAGATGGGATTTGGTACTGTGTTGAGCCATAAAAAAGACGGAATAGTAAGAGGTACTTCCTCATTGGTTACTTTAAATCAAGGCACTGAACGAGAAATAATTATCAAACCTGAGGTCGCGACACATTTTTCTTTTTCCAAGGGTTCTTCCAAGCAATCTTACCCTTCTTCCTTAATGGGAATAATTGCTCTTCTAAGACAAACATTTTACGACGGGATTTATTATCAGAATAAAAAAGATGACCTACCACTAGACCTATCCCTTGATGCATTTCAAGAAGGCATTCAATTACCTAAAATATTTGAGGCTAACGATAAATTAAATATCCTTCGTGCAGATGCAATTGGTGACGAATTTGGGTATCAATTTATTTTTAAGGGTGCTGGCGATGAATACCAAAGAATGTCTGAGATTAAAGCAACAGGAGGTTCGATTATCGTTCCAATTAATTTCCCCAAGCCCTTTGATGTTTCTGATCCTTATGCAGCCAGATTTATCAGCTTAACACAAATGAAGCATTGGGAGCTGGCACCGAGCAATCCCGCTTTACTCGTAAAAGGTGGTGTTGAGTTTGCCATAACAACAGATGGGATTAAAAAGAAAAGTGAATTTTTATCGAATATAAAAAAGGCGATGGCTCAAGGATTCACAGAAAGTGATGCACTAGCTGCTTTAACAACAATTCCTGCGAAAATGATTGGAGCTCAGGACCTAATTGGAGGATTACGGGTTGGAATGTATGCTAATTTTTTGGTCACTTCGGGAAAATTGTTTGAGAAAGAAACGGTACTCTATTCTAATTGGATTCAGGGAAAAAAGTTCTTAATTAATTCTGAAGATTTGATTGACGTTAGGGGCAGCTACAAATTGAAAGTGGCCGAGAATGACAGGTCACTTATTGTTGCAGGGTCTATAGTAAAACCAACTGCAAGTATTGAATACAATTTCGTGGTGGACAGTGTAGATCAAAATGGTGATTTAGTACTAAATGCGGTCACTAATAAGCCCATTAAAGTGGCCAAAAGAAAAAAAATAAAAGCCCTGATTTCGGTTAAAGATAAACAAGTTGCCTTGAGTTATAAGTTGATGGACGATTTCTATTCTTTGGCAGGAACAATACATTCAAATAGTGGCTTGTGGGAGGGCAACGGTACGCTGCCAGACGGTTCCTGGGCAATGTGGGCAGCAATAAAGACAGACGATTATAAAGAAAAGAATACCAAGGTTACGGAAACTCTAAAATTAGATACATCAAAAACGGGAGCCATTACATTTCCATTAATGGCTTATGGTTTAGATTCGCTGCCCGATTTACGTCATGTTCTAATTAAAGATGCAACGATATGGACGAATGAAGCAGAGGGCGTTTTGGAGGGGATGGATATTTTACTGCAGGATGGTAAGATTAAGGCAATTGGTGAAGTTCTGGACGTGGTAGATGCCAGCACCATTGTTATAAATGGGAAGGGCAAACATGTTACTGCCGGTATTATTGATGAGCATTCTCATATTGCGGTTTCCAGAGGCGTTAATGAGAGTGGCCAGGCATCTTCTGCAGAAGTGAGCATAGCCAGCGTGGTTAATTCGGATGACATTAATATTTATCGGCAACTCGCTGGAGGGGTAACTACTTCGCAATTACTACATGGATCAGCAAATCCTATTGGAGGTCAAAGTGCCATAATCAAATTGAAGTGGGGATGGACACCCGAGGAGATGAAATACAAAAACATGCCGTTATTTATCAAATTTGCGTTAGGAGAAAATGTAAAGCAAAGTAATTGGGGAGCTTATAACACGGTTAGGTTTCCCCAAACTAGAATGGGAGTAGAACAGGTTTATTATGATCATTTTTTACGGGCCAAGGCATACGATGTAAAATGGAGTGAATACAATTCTTTAAAAACCAGTAAAAAGAACAATGCAATTACAGTTCCTCCACGACGAGATCTCGAACTGGAAACATTAGCACAAATATTAAACAAAGAGCGATATATATCCTGTCATTCTTACGTTCAGTCAGAAATCAATATGTTAATGAAAGTGGCTGATTCTATGGGTTTTACATTAAATACATTTACACACATTTTAGAGGGGTATAAAGTGGCCGATAAGATGAAGGCTCATGGCGCTGGAGGTTCTACATTTTCTGACTGGTGGGCGTACAAATATGAGGTAAGAGATGCGATTCCGCATAATGCGAGTCTTTTAAATGAAATGGGAGTGATAACAGCGGTTAATTCCGATGATGCGGAAATGGCTAGAAGACTGAATCAAGAGGCGGCAAAGGGAATCAAGTATGGCGGTATGAGTGAAGAAGATGCATTAAAAATGGTAACTCTCAATCCCGCTAAATTGTTACACATTGATGATCGGGTAGGAAGTTTGAAGGCGGGAAAAGATGCAGATGTGGTGGTTTGGAGTAAGCACCCATTATCGATATATGCAAAACCGGAACAGACGATAGTTGACGGTTACATTCTATTTGATAAAAATATGGATAAGCTGCAGAGGAGTAAAATTGCTTCAGAAAGAACTCGTTTAATAGCCAAAATGCTTAAAGCAAAATTAGGGGGAGAAGAAACACAACCCATAAAAGAGAAAAAGAATAGAATTCATAATTGCAATGTATTTTCCGATGATGGTAATTAGAAAAAAGTCAATAGTAGCTGTAGGTTTTGCAATGCTGGTTTCCATTTCGGCACTTGCTCAAGTGCATGCGCCGGGTGAATTAACAGAGATGCGCATTTTGTTATTGAATGGAAAAGCTCATATAGGAAATGGAGATACGCTAAATAAGTCTGCTATTGCAATTCATAAGGGTAAAATTACCATGGTGAAGAATGCACTTTTAATCACAATAAAAGAAAACGATTACGACACCATTATTGATATTTCTGGTCAGCATGTGTATCCAGGATTTATTGCTCCCAATTCGACACTTGGATTGCAGGAAATTGGTGCAGTTAGAGCAACCAGGGATCAGCAAGAGGTTGGCACAATGAACCCACATGTCCGTTCCATCATTGCATTCAATACGGATTCTAGAGTAGCTGCTACGGTTAAAACAAATGGTGTGCTTTTGGGGCAAATTTGTCCTCGTGGCGGACGAATCTCGGGTACTTCATCTGTTGTCCATTTTGATGGTTGGAATTGGGAAGATGCTCTGTATAAAATGGATGATGCTGTTCATATTAATTGGCCTCGAATGTATTCTTATGACTGGAAAACAAAGTCACGGACTAAAAGTAAGAATTATGATAAAAGTGTGCAGGACTTAATTGCATTTATGGAAGAGGCTAACGCATACAACAACGTGAGATTACATGATGATAAAGACCTGCGATATGAGGGAATGAGGGCTGTTTTTAATGGGTTAAAAAGTGTTTTTGTGCACGCAGAATTTGTGAAAGAAATTCAAGACGTAATAGAATTCAAGAGGGTTTTCAATTTGAACCAATTGGTTTTAGTTGGGGGTTATGATAGCTATTTGGTGGCAGAAAACTTAAAAAACAACAACATTGCTGTCGTATTGAGGCGTTTGCATAGCTTACCGATGTATGCAGAAGAAGATATTGACCTACCCTATAAGCTACCTAAGATACTGCATGATGCTGGGGTTAAATTCTGTTTAAATAATTCCGGTGATATGGAGCAAATGGGCACCCGAAATTTGCCATTTTATGCTGGAACAGCGGTGGCATATGGACTGACTTATGAGGAGGCTGTGTCAAGTATTACATCAAGCGCAGCAGAAATTTTAGGGATTTCGGATAGAGTCGGGACACTAGAGGAAGGAAAAGATGCTACAATTATTGTCTCGAAAGGCGATGCGCTTGACATGCGAACAAATCAATTGACACAGGCTTTTGTACAAGGCAGATTTATGCGTTTGACCAATCACCAAGATGACTTGTATAACAAGTACAAAAAGAAGTACGGTCTGACGAAATGAAGGTAGAAGAATAATGAAATAATCATGAACAAGTCAACCACATAAAATAGGTGACAACAAAACTTACATTATCGAAAAGAGAGCGCTTAAAAAGTAGCATTATCATGGAACAGCTATTTAGTTCTGGTAATTCGATTAAGAGCGGACCTTTTGTATTGTTATGGAGTCTTCAAAAACTGAGTAGTTCAGTTCCAATACAGGTTGCGTTCTCAGTTCCTAAAAAGAAATTTAAAAAAGAAGTTACAAGAAACAAGATCAGAAGATTAGTTAAGGAGGCGTATCGGCTTCACAAAACAGACCTTTTTGATACGGTATTAAAATCAGAAAAACAATTGGCTCTTTTTATTCTCTATCGAGACAATAACGAAAGCACCCAGAAAGAGCTTCAAGATAAAATAATCGTAGCTTTATCGCGTTTAGAAAATGAACTTAAAATAGTGTTAAGTAATGCAGATTAAAAAAATATTTTCTTTATTGAAAAAGCCAAGCATTGTGGCTTCTTTTATTTTACTAGGAGTTGCGATTCCGCTTCTTTTTTCTTTTTCAGCTAGGTCGAGTTCAGACCTTTTTGAAATTTCAAAGAACTTAAGCATATTCAGTTCTGTCTATAAAGAAATTGACCTCTATTATGTTGAGGAAGTTGAACCTGGAAAATTCATGAAAACCGGCCTCGATGCTATGTTAAAGTCTTTAGATCCATATACGAATTATATCCCGGAGTCAAAAATTGAAGATTATCGATTAATGACCACTGGTGAGTACGGAGGGATTGGTTCCATGATTCGCAAATCAGGGGAATTTATCATTGTTACTGAACCATACGATGGCTATCCGGCTCAAAAGGCGGGGCTTCATGCAGGAGACAAGATTATTAAAGTAGACGGTAAGGAAATGAAAGGTAAAAGTACCGAAGAAGTAAGCTCCTTATTGAAAGGACAATCTGGCACTCCTCTCTCGATAGAAATTGATCGAAATGGATTGATTTCGACTGTTGAACTGATTCGAGAAAATGTGAAATTGCCTGAAGTTCCATATGCTGGAATTATTGATGAAAAATCAGCAGTTGGATATGTGAAGCTAAATTCATTTACAAATACGGCTAGTCAGAATGTTGGAACGGCTATACGAAAGCTCCAAAATGAAGGAATGAATAAGTTAATTTTGGATTTAAGAGGAAATGGTGGAGGGCTTCTGAATGAAGCGGTAAATATTGTTAATTTTTTTATTGATAAGAATACGGTAGTCGTTGAAACAAAAGGGAGAGTAGAAGAAGTGAACAGAACCTATAGCACTCAAAATCAGCCCTGGAATACGGAGATGCCCGTTGTGGTATTGATTGACGGTTACTCGGCGTCTGCATCAGAAATTGTTGCAGGATCTTTGCAAGACTTAGACAGGGGAGTAGTGGTTGGAATGAACTCCTATGGAAAAGGCTTGGTGCAGCAAACAAAAAATTTGCAATACAATGCAAAAGTGAAGCTGACAATTGCCAAGTACTATACACCTTCAGGAAGGTGCATACAGCGGTTAGATTATACGGATGTGAATGATGATGGAAGAGGTACAGCTGTTGAGGATTCGTTAATAACGCTTTTCAAAACTAAAAATGGCCGAGATGTTAAAGATGGCAGAGGTATTGATCCAGATGTTGTTGTTGAACCGGGCATGTATAGTAGGCTGACAGGCACCTTAATTGGTAAGTCTTTGATATTTGATTATGCAACAGTCTTCAGACATAAATTCGACAGTATTCAGCCAGCAAAATCGTTTAGAGTTAGTGACGAGGTATACACTGATTTTACCAACTTTTTAAAGGACAAAAATTATGAGTACAAAAACGAATCTGAAGAATACTTGTCTGCGTTTACGGATATAGCTAAAGAAGAGAAGTACTATGAAGATGCTAAGCATGAAATTGAGGCATTACGCACTAAGCTAACAGCTGATAAATCAGTCGATTTACAACGTTATCAGGATGAAATTACTGAGTTATTGGAAAATGAAATAGTTTCACGGTATTATTATCAAAATGGAAGGATTGAAGCCTCTGTCAAGAGTGATCCGTACATCAATACAGCTATGGAAATACTTGCGGACAGTACGCGTTATAACCAAATATTAGCAGGAACTGTCAAAGAATAAGATTTGTTAGGACAACGCGCTCATTATTTTATTTATCTGGCGGCCATTATCATATTGGTTATTGGTTTGTCTACCTCTGAATTTTTAATGAGTATATCGTCGATTACTTTAGCGGTGAACTGGGTTTTAGAGGGTAAGTTTAAGGTGAAATTTCAAAAACTTAAAGCGGATAAACTGGCATTGCTTTTGACATTTCTTTTTTTCATTTATGTTTTCTGGATGGCAGGCACTTCTGATATAAATGAAGGACTGAAAGAACTTAGAATAAGACTTCCATTGTTATTATTTCCAATTGTTCTAGGGAGCATTCCAAGGTTTAAAGAAAAGGAACTCATTTTGATTGCAAGGCTTTTTATATTAGCTACACTGGTGAGTACATTAATTAGTGTTGGTGTTTATTTAGAGTGGATACCGACCAGTCTTGATATTACGGATGTTCGCAACATTTCTATTTTTATTTCTCATATCAGACTAAGCTTACTTATTTGTGTGGCCTTAGTTATCTCAATTTATTTTATTCTTGTCGAGAAATCAAATCGGGTGCTAATTTTTTTAGGCATACTTTGGTTTATTGGATTTCTGTATTTAATTCAATCTGCTACAGGTTTTGTTATTCTGTTTATTCTTGTTGGATTCCTTGGCGTTTATTCACTAAAAAACAGCGGTAAAACCTGGTTAAAATATGTGGGCTTTATCACTTCTTTATTTATTGTTTTTGGTGGTGTAATGTATGTGTGGAAGGCAAAAAAAGATTATTTCAGAGTTAGTGAAAAAGTGTGTAACTCACCCTTATCTGGCACCGCCTCTGGAGATTTTTATTTTCACGACATGGAAAATACGCAGGTCGAAAATAACAATTATGTATGGCGAAACATTCATTATCCAGGGTTGAGAAAAGCCTGGAATGAACGATCTAATATAGATGTGAAAGGAACTGATAAAAAGGGACAACCTGTAATAGGCACATTGATCCGATATTTAACATCAAAAGGACTGTGTAAAGATCGAGACGGTGTAGAGTCGCTGACTAATGATGAAATTGCAGAAATTGAAGCTGGCAATCCCTCATCTATAGAACTTAAATTCGGAATTAATAAGCGATTAAATGAGATATTTTGGGAAATTGATTCTTATATCAACGGTCAAAACCCTAGTGGTAATAGTGTAATTATGCGCTTAGAATTTTGGAAAACAGCCAAGGCATTAATATCAGATAATATATGGTTTGGAGTGGGCACTGGTGATGGAAAGTTGGAAATGCAAATAATGTATGATAAGACCAATTCAGTACTTGATCAAAACTGGCGCTTAGGATCGCACAATGAATTTCTTTCGACCTGGGTCAAAACAGGACTGATAGGGTTTATTATTTTTGTTATTGCCTTGTTCAGCCCGATTTTAAGAAAAGACAACAGAAATTTTATTTACTTGTCTTTTTTCTTAATTGCGATTCTTTCTTTTTTAGCTGAAAACACGTTAGAAACACAGCCTGGCGTTACGTTTTTCGGATTTTTTAATTGCTGGTTAATATTTCACGGATTTAAAACAAGCAAAGAGAATTAATTTCTTCGTTGTATTTCTCTCAGCTTAACGTACTTCAAGAAAGTAGAATGTGCAGAATTTCTCGCAATTATCCAGCCGTAATACCCATCTAAAAACCCAAGCTTGAATAAGTACATTTTAAGAAAAAGAAGTTTGGGTTTGATATAAATTTTTAATAAGTCAGATCTTTTTCCTTTGTTGTAATAGGCTTGAGCAGCAATATCTGTGAAGTAATTTATTTGCTTTATATGTTCATTCACTTCATAATACGTGTAGTGAAGTAGATCTCCTTGAATGTGTTTAATGGTGCTTGATTCATTTAGTTGGAAAGAATCATGAGGATTGATGCCGCCCCACTTTCCTTTGCTGGAATCCCATAAGCGCAATTTCTTATCAGGATACCATCCCCCATGCCTAATCCATTTACCACAAAATTGATTTAAACGATTCATTGAATAGCCGTCGTGAGTCCAATTTGATTTTACAGTTGATATTTCACTGATTAATTGTTCATCAAGTGCTTCGTCTGCATCAAGCGATAGTATATATTGATGTTTGGCTTGGGTAATCGCCCAGTTTTTCTGTTCTATATGGCCTTCAAACGGATGCTGAATAAACCGAACATTTTTTTCTAAACAGATTTCTTCAGTATTGTCTTTTGAAAAAGAATCAACAACAACGATGTCATCAGCAATTTCTTTAACGCTATCAAGACAGCGGCCAATATTTCGATCTTCATTGAAGGCAATGATAACAACTGATATTTGAACTGATTTTGGCATCAATAGCTCAAAGTTACGGAAATCGACTTAGCTTTGCGAAGTATGAAAATTAGTGGGTTCACTTTTGTTAAAAATGCGAGTAAGCTATACATTCCTGCAAAGGAAGCAATCCTTTCCATACTGCCGATATGTGATGAGTTCGTAATAGCCTTGGGTGACAATGATGATAATACGCTTGAATTAATAAATAGCATTGGTTCTGATAAAATTAGGATTGTACATACAGTTTGGGATACATCAACTTATACTCGAAACACAGAATTTGCTAGACAAACAGATATTGCCAAGCAAAATTGCACAGGAGATTGGCTATTCTATATTCAGTGTGATGAGGCGATACACGAGGCAAATTTACCCTTAGTTAAGTCAGCATGTGAGCATTATAATAATCAAAAAGAGGTAGAAGGTTTTCTATTTAACTATTATCACTTTTGGGGAGACTATAAGCATTATCATAATGACCATGTATGGTATAAAAAGGAAATCAGAGTTATTCGAAATGATTCAAAAATACATAGCTGGAAAGATGCGCAATCATTTAGGTGGTTTGAACAGCACGATGGTAAATTCGAAGACTATCAGAAGAAAGAGGGTTGTAGAAAGTTAAATGTCATTGAACTGAAAGCATACATTTTTCATTATGGCTATGTACGGCCTCCTGAACTAATGACAAAAAAAACCAAGAAAAACAGTAATTCTTATCGTGGAGAAGAGGCAACAGCAGCCTTTATGAAAAATGAACCCGATGCGCACGATTATGGACCACTGCACAAACTGAACACTTTCAGTGGTGAGCACCCGCGCGTTATGGAAGGCTGGATTAATAAACATGATTGGGGAAACCAGCTTCAGTATGAAGGTTCCAGGAATTCAAATCGACCAAAACATAAGCATGAAAAAACCAAGTATAGAGTTGTAAGCTGGATAGAAAACAACCTAATTGGCGGAAGGGTAATTGGAGGATTTAAAAATTATAATATCGTTGGAAAGTTCTATTTGGAGGAATAAATAGAGACCAAATAAGGACTGTTTTTTGGTATTTATTTCTCTCTTTTTAGTTATTGAGTGAAGTTTCCGAATCGAATTCCTGACTGAAAGGAAAGACCCGACAAATCACTGTCGTTTAATCCAAAAGTATCACTGCCTTTACAAATACGAACACCAGGACCGAAATTTAATTGAATGTGCTTGCCAAGGCCATAATTAATCAACAGCTCTCCTTCAGAGTAAAAGTAAATGGAATTATCAGCATAGCCCGGGGCATTCTGATCGGTAGTACTAAATCCAACTCCTGCAGTTATCGGGGTCGATAGATATAATTTTTGATTTCGTTTTTTCCTAAACTTTTTTTCTCCATAGAGTCCAAAATGAGAATTCGTATAATTACCAGGACCAATCTCTCCATGAAACCTGTCTTTCGAATAAAAAAAGGATAAACCAATGGTTACATTGTCTGTTTTATTATTGTGCCCACCCCGAATACCAAAGGAGAAAAATGTATTTTGAAATCCCGGTCGAATTTCTGTTTGTACGGATAGATCATCGTAAGTAGCAAAATAATGAAATATCGCATCAAACAGAATCTGGTCATATTGTGCGGTTGACTTATTTGAAAAAAATAGTAGCGGAACGACTAACAGTAAGGCAATTTTCATATCGAAATCAAAACAATAATCTTGCCAAGACTAGATTGTATCAAGACTAGATTGTATTAGGTTACGAATCTATTTAACGGCCATTAAATTTCATTTGTCATAATCAAAAGGGAAATCAATAGATTTACTCAATTACTTTTTCAAACCTTCCTTCAGCAATAAATTCAATAGTCCCTTTATTGAACCTTGGTGATCTGATTCGTTTTCTTTTGAATTTCCTACAAAGAACAGTGCCCTTCCATTCACTCCCGCAAGCGTTAGAAACGATACAGTTATTAATGATTAGTTTCGATTTTTTTTCAAGATAAATAGAAGCACCGTTGGCTAAATACAAGTTCTGATTAATTTCAAGTGTTTGTTTTTTTTTGATAATTAAATCCCCTTGAATTGCACGTTCTCTGTTCCATTTTTGGCTTGAAGTAATAAAAGAAGTTTGATCTGGATCATAATCACAAGCAGTAGTAATTCTAATGCGTTTCTCTTTGGTTGAATAATTTTTGTACATACTTCCAATTTGAAGTGGCGAAAGGTAATTTCTGCATCCATTATAGCCCATTATGTTATTAGAAATTGTTGTGTCATTGCAAGGACATCCAGAACAAAACTTGTCTTTCCGGGGCAGGTCTTTAAACTGAGGGTAATTGGTGTGTCCAAGACCAAGTGTATGACCAATTTCGTGAGCGGTGAGTTGATTGCCAGCCCACTGCCCACCATATACATAATTAGAAACATTTAAAAAATAGGGAGAAGGAGCACAACCAAATTGGATACGTTTTGAACTGGCTCCTGTAAAGAATAGATGCAAGTGGCGATCGTCAGAATCCGTTAATTTTTTCCAATTATCAGAAGTGCAGTTATAATCTACTCTTCGAAAATAGGTCGCATTTATAGGCTCCAGTTCATCAATAGCTTCTTTAACGGTTACCACGGTTGTTTTTCCCGACTTTTGAAGATCTTTTTTATGTAAAACAACGGGCCCATTAGTGGTAGAAACAATTAAAGAATCAGATTGGTTAAATCCACGGTAAGCATTTAGATTAAAGAAGAATAGCTCTTTGTTTTCTTTTGAAATAGAATCTATTGCATATGGCCATTTTCCACCATTAACAATCATAAATTTATTGCGATCCCAGCCACTGGAATCAACATGAAAGATAATATCATCAAGCCTAAACCTGATTCTAGAATCAACAATTGATTTGGGATTAGATGCTATTTTTATACTTGGAACGGTGAGTTGTGAATAAGTGCGATTACAATGATTAATAAGGTCTCGAATTATTTTTCGATCCGTGTCATTATTTTTAAAATTTTCGGGATATGTCGAATTACGTTGGACAACATGTGCAATAACTTTTATGGTTATTAGAGGAAAGTTTTGATGCGATTCATTATTAAACGGTATGAAAGGAATAATATCTGCAGATCTTTGTGCAAAAGAACCAGTACTTGAGGCAAGAAATAAGCTAATTAATAGTGTCTGTATCAGTGATTTCAATTTCATTATTGGTTGAGTATGGAATCCCATCAATTTGATTTTTTATCGGTTTGATTAGTTCAAGATAGTCATCTTTTAGGGCTTCATCAAGCGGTTCGCTTGCCTGATGCACTTCTTGGCGATGATCAATTTGTTTCCCATTTTTCCAAAAACGATAACATACATGTGGCCCAGTTGCCAAGCCGGTAGAACCTACATATCCGATGGTTTCTCCCTGAACAATCCGTCGTCCTTTTTTCATTCCAGCTGCAATCTTTGTCATGTGTAAATACTGTGTAGTGTAGGTGCTGCTGTGTTTGATTTTAACGTAGTACCCATTATTACGACTGTAAGTCGCCGCAATAACTGTTCCGTCCGCAGTTGACCAAATTGGTGTGCCTTTAGGGGCTGCATAATCTGTTCCTAAATGTGCTTTCCATCGCTTTTGCACTGGATGAAAACGTCGTTTTGTATATGGGGAGCTTAGTCGTGTAAATTTGAGAGGGGCCATTAGGAATAAGGACTTATTGCTATTTCCATTTTCGTCGTAATAATTTATTTCATTCTCTTTTACATAAGCAAAAGCATAGTAGCCTTTATTCTTATGCTGAAAGAAAAGGGCCTTAATTTTACCGGTCCCAGTGGGAGTTCCGTTCACTGATTTCTCGTCATATATTACTTTGAATTTATCTCCTGGATGTAGTCGGAAAAAGTCAATACTCCAAGCAAATGTCTGTGCGATTTTGCTCACTAATTCTGAAGTAATTCCTAAATTTCTTGATACGTTTTGGATTTCATTAGAAAGGTTGGATCCATCCCCAATAATACCTGACATCTCCTTTTCCGCTTCTTCAATCGGACGACTTACTTTGTACACATTAAGTGAATCTGTAAATTCAAATACCACATAGTCATAAACGCTCTTGTCGTAAATGCAATATTGCAATACTTTAGCGGAGTCAACTTGTTTAGAAAGCATAAGGTAGCTTTTATCGTTGGTGATGTACTTCAAATCCACTAGGCTATCTTTTGCCAATTCACTGGCCTGATTAATGGCTACTTGCGAGATATTAAAAGGCAGCAGTAAATGGCTCAAGGTCCAGTCTTGCTGGATTTTTCCGCGATCTACAATAAATGAGTCTATGCAAAAGCCATATTCGTAGACCGGTTCAACAATCGGAATAATATCTGTATGGATTGAAGGGGATGGAGGAATTGTATTTGTCTCTGAAGAACAAGCGGATACAATTACAATTAGAAATAAGAAAAAAGATAATTTCATTAATTTTCGTTGAGAAAAGCCAATCCCCATTCTTCAATTTCTTTTTCGTTCCATAATTCTGGATAAAACACTCTTTTCTGAAATCTTGGTGGCAAGTATTTTTGCCAGTTAGTTCCACCAGTCGCGGCAATATCTGCTGAATCTTTGCTGAGGTATTTAACTGCTGATTTATAATGTACCAGTGGCCAGTTTATATTGACATTAGCATCGAATTTTTTTAATTCTTGTTGAATGTCTTGCCTTGCGCGATCATCTTCAGATAGTCCCATATATTTTTTCCAAATATTTCGGTCTTTGAACTCTTTCCCAGCAGCTATAAATTCATCTTTATACTTCTTCTCAAATTGTTGCAAAGTGAGCGTCTTTTTACCAGTCTTAAGCTCTGTTGCGCCACTCTTCCAATAAGAATAATTGAACATGTCTTCAATCATTGAATTAGTTACCGTTCCACTGTACTGAGCGCGTTTATCTTTATGAACGAGATTTATAAAATCAGTAGAAGTAATTTCAATCTTTCTATATTGTGCTGATTGAAATCCACTGGCAGGTAAAAGGGCCATTCTAAATTTAAGAAATTGATTGCGATCCATTCCTTCTATCATGATTGCAAAAGAACCTGTTAATGCTTTGAAATAATTATTGAGTCGTTTTAAACGTTCCAGAAAAAAATCTGGATCAAGAATGTCTTTCCAGCCACGGTCGTCTCCATTGTCCAGAACATTTCTGCCATTATTTGAAATTTGCTCAATTTCATGTAAACATAATTTGAAGTAGAGCTCCGTAATTTGATGATACATGATAAAAATTTGTTCATCTGGAAAATCCGTTTGTGGCTGTTGGATAGATAAAAGCGTATCCAGCCTTATGTAATCCCAATAGGTTAAGT
>JABJPZ010000157.1 GCA_018663635.1 Crocinitomicaceae bacterium | reverse complement strand
TTTCGTCCATTGCGCAATATTCCTCACTGCTGCCTCCCGTAGGAGTCTGGTCCGTGTCTCAGTACCAGTGTGGGGGATAACCCTCTCAGGCCCCCTAGACATCGTAGCCTTGGTGAGCTATTACCTCACCAACTAGCTAATGTCCCGCATGCCCATCTTTAACCGCCGAAGCTTTAATTACAAAAACATGAGATTTCGTAATGTTATGGGGTATTAATCCCGATTTCTCGGGGCTATCTCCCAGTTAAAGGTAGGTTGCATACGCGTTACTCACCCGTTCGCCACTCGTCAGCAAAGAGCAAGCTCTCTCTGTTACCGTTCGACTTGCATGTGTTAGGCCTGCCGCTAGCGTTCATCCTGAGCCAGGATCAAACTCTCCATTGTAGTATGATCTTGTTATTATAGGCTCATTTTTCTCATCAGAATTGAATCTTTGGGATTCTTTCGATTTCTTACTATTTCTTACCTAAACTTCAATAAGTCAAAGAACTTAATCTAAATATATTGTGTATTAAAACAATCTTATTTTTTCAACCCTTTCGCTAAAGGGTCGGCAAATGTATAAACTAATTTTAAACCTCCAAATTAAAAGCTTAAAATAATTTCAAAAACAATTTTTTGAAAAGCCTCTTATCGTTCTAAGAGGGGCGCAAATTTAAACACAGTTTTTAAACTGGCAAATATTTTACGGAAATATTTTCAATTTATTTTCTTTCTCTCTCCTCAATCCAAATGCTTATACCGTTGTAAAAGCGGTTGCAAATGTAGACTGAATATTGAGTTCTCCAAACGAATTGATAATAAAAGTGACACTTTTTTTCATCCTTTTCGCTAAGCGACTGAAAAAGCACGACTTATGGGTTGGATAAAGAGACAGGAATTGTCTTTCCATTTAGATATAGATGTCCATTAAGCGCAAAATCAGCAATGTATTTCGCGATTTTTTCTGGCCCCATGGGTGCCTTATACCCTGGAAAAGCTGCTTCTAACATTTCTGTTTGTACCGCACCTAATGCCAAACAATTAAAACTAACCTCATTTTTATACTCTTCTGCTAAGCATTCTGATAAGCAAGAAATAGCTGCTTTACTAGAACTATACGCAGATAATCCAGCAAATTTAGAAGTGCCATTAACCCCTCCAACACTTCCGATATTAACAACATGTGGATTTTCAGCTGTTTTTAAGTGTGGTAAAAGACACTGAATAAGCCCAAACGGAGCAATCAAATTGACCTTATATATATGCGCAACTTCATCGGATGAAATTTCTTCAAAAGGCTTATTAATTAAAGCACCTGCGTTATTAATTAGACAATCAACCTCTTTTAACCCATTCTTTTCTAATTCAGCTACAAGGTTTTTTAACCGATTTGTAATGTCATAGGTAATGGGAATAAGGTTTTCTGAGGAGTCTAGAGATGAAGTATCTCTAGAAATGGCGTAAACTAAATGGGATTTAGACAACAATATAGCTACTTCTCGGCCTATTCCTCTTCCCGCACCAGTTATAACAATTGTCTTTCTAGAAGAAGTTGTCTCTGACTTTAATTCCATGGATGCAAGATAGAATTAAAAAAAAATCCCCGACTATTGCGCCGGGGATTTAACTTAAAATTTTTGAATTTTTTTGGTTATTGTGTGCTCGCCTTGATTTAATTGCACCACATATATCCCTGATGCCTTATCATTTAAATCAATCAACTTTACACCAGAATTAACATACTGCTTTTGAACAATTCTGCCAGCAACATCACGAATCGTTAATTCAATTCCTTTTAGATTTCCTGGTATAAAAACATGCATTACACCGTTCGTTGGATTTGGGTACATACCTACATCAGACAAAGGATTATAAACAGCCACGTCAAAAGTTCCAACGCAAAAATCATGTGTTGTCCCATCTCCATAATCAGGATCTGGCCCCATAGCTACAACTATATTCGTTGTATTCTGATCCTCTAGAGAATAATTACCATCAACAGCGCAACCAAATGCTGTTCCATTCAAACCATCACCGTATGAATCGTCAATATGAAAAGTATAACAACCATCGGGCAAACAAAAATTTGCCATTTCTGTGTCACCACCGGTCACATCAGAATAAGGTCCGCCACTAACATAAGTGTCTCCAGTGGTTTGCTCAGTTACATACCAAGACACTTCACTTCCCCAACAATCTAGCTCAAGGGTAAGCTCCAACGGAATATTACCTAAGATAAAAGTTGACGAACCGTTATCATTAGATGGATCTGAATCAGCCGTTGCATTTGGATTATTAGTTGCGACATTTAAGGTATGAGAACCTGATGACAACGTAATGGTCGGTAAAGTAACGGTTGTCATTGCACCTGGCGCTAAAGAACCCGACCAATTATAAGTAGAATTAGCTCCGCCATCAATATTGTATAAAATATCTACCGAAGACAAGGTGTTGATCCCATAGTTTCGTAGTGTTATTTCTGGCGATATCGTAGTACCACATTCTATTCCATTTGGAGACCCTACTGTTGTAATCCCAGCATCGTCCGCTGTACCAGTAGTTCCATTAGGGTCATAACCATCGTCAGTTGAAGCGCCACTTCCTGATGGATCTAACCAATCTCTCAACCTATTAGAAGAACTCGAACCATCCCAAGAAACACCAAATCGACCATAATAATCGTATTGACCATTATTGGAAGTTCCTGAACATGCTGCTGCACCACCATACAGCTGTCCAATGATTCGGTGATTCTGGTCAAACAAAGGTGACCCAGAAGAACCCGGCTCGGTTACTCCTTCTTCCCATTGGTTAATGTACCAAACTTGCGCTCCAGCTGCAGTATTGTGAAAGGGAGCATCGTCTTCCCTACAAATTTTCATAATGTCTCCGGAAGGGTGATGAATACCTGTAGCTTCAGTAACTGTTGTTGCATCTGAATTGTCCCAACCTGCATAAACTAAGCCATAGCTTGCCGGCGGTGTACTATTCAGTTCAAACAAAGCAAAATCACTGCCGCTGTTGCTTGCTCTTAGTTGACTTCCATTGATTTCATCATAGCTTCCATTGGTACTATTAGCAGTAGTAGCGCACGAAGGACTCGGGCTTACCCAATTAAATTGAAACGACCAAGATGCATTGTGACCACAGTGGTTTGCCGTTAAAAAATAAGGTGTTCCATCGTTAGCCGTATTGTTTACCAATGCACCCGTACACAATCCACCACCACTAACAATCATGGCTACTGAACTTACTTCGCTCTCCCATCCAACACCCAATGGACACAATACATCAATATTGCAAGCTCCTGAAGAATTAAGCGCTTTCCCCATTTCATCAGCAAAAAAGCTAACACTGCGGTACCCATGAACTGTTGTTAGTAGGTGCAGCTGACCTTGCCCGACTACTTCTGCAGGTTCATAATACTCTATTACCACATCGTCTCCTTTAATTAAGGCCGTTCCCAATACTTGAGCTTCATTATTGTTGATTGAAGTGTAGGCATTGTGGTGATAGGATTTATCCTTTGGAAATAGCATTAGGTGTGCTCCTTCTGGCAGAACGTACTTGTCAAAAATAAAATTCATTGTTATGGCACCTGGCGCAATCAATTCGAGTCTCCAAATACGATCGCCATTTGGCAATCGGTACCATTCACCTGAATTTTCTAAGCCCAAATCAACTTCATATTCATGACCAAACTTCCAAGGACCAATTTTGTTCGCATCATTGATGGAGTCTTCAAATTGTGTCAAAGCCAAATCAAACCCTGGTAAAATTACCTTTTCAGACATTTTAGGGATTTTACTATTCCAGCTTATTGGGTTTCCAAGATCTACAGTTTGCGCAATAAAAGGCGAGCATATCGCAATTATTGCAATAATCGATAAAATTTTCTTCATATACTTATTTGTTTACTTCTCGAAATATAATCAATACTATTGACAAAAAAAGATCAAATATTGACCTATTATTTAAACCCTGATTGTACATTTTCTAATTAACTGATGCGTTTCGAGATTTATATTTCGACTACGTTCAAAAATCAAAATTGTTCGTTTCATCACTATTTTAAATTAAAATTTCCTACTCAAATAAACACCGAATGATCATTCTCTAGCTCGATTAGACTTGTATATATTTCTGGAATTGTTCCGATTGAATATGTAAAACAAATAGGCTTACTGCTTATTTTTAGATTATGAAAAAAAATTACATACGTACACTATTAATAACCTTACTGGGTACATCCAATCTATATTACAGTCAGTCTAGCACGATTTCACTGAATGAGAACAACTGTGACGCTATTATTTCAGACATCGGGACTTTTTTTAATAATAGTGCCGCTGGTTTACCCGGATATGAAATACCCAAAGGTTCTGGAATTCATGCTATTTATTCTGCAGCACTTTGGTTCGGTGGCCCAGATGCAAGTGGAATGCTTAAACAAGTAGTACCCCAATATGCTTCAGCTTCACAAGATATGTGGCCAGGAGCACTTACAGCGAATGGAGCTGCGACACTACCAAGCCCCAATCCTCTTGGGCAAACCATTTGGACCATCTCTAAGACAGAAATAGACAATCATATTATGAATTTTTCCAATCCGGGCTATGTTGCGCCAACCGAAATTTTAAACTGGCCAGCACATGGTGACACTTCTGTAGATCAAGCCTTTTACCTGGCCCCATTTATCGATATGGATGCCAATGGTTATTATAACCCGCTTGCAGGAGATTATCCTTGCATAAAAGGAGATCGGGCCATTTACACGATAACCAATGATAAGGGAGGGTTGTTGGGCTCTGGCAGTTACCCCATTGGGATAGAAGTACATTACCTTTTTTATCAGTATAATTCTACTGTCGAAGCGATTAACAATACTACTTTTTTAGACGCACGCATAATCAATCGAAGTACGCAAACTATTTATGACTATGTTACTTCCTTTTGGGCGGATACAGACCTCGGTGGACCCAACGACGATCATTTCGGATGTGACTCTCTAAGAAATCTGATGTACACCTATAATGCCGACAACCAAGACGACGATAATTTGGGTTTAATAGGTTATGGAGCTGGTCCGCCAGCAATTGGTATTATGTGTTTAAATGAGAAAATTAATTCTGCGGGAATGTTCTCTAATTCAGGTGTTTACCCATATAACGATCCATCGGCACCAGTAGAATTTCATTATGTCATGAATGGCAAAGGACAAGATGGGCTTCCTTGGCTCGACGACCTGGGACAACCCACTCGTTTTATGTATTCTGGCGATCCCAATAATCCAAGTGAATGGTCTGAATATAGTAATGCAAACACTCCTGGCGATAGAAGAATGATTATGTCTGTAAATAAAGATAATCCATTAATGCCATTTGAAGAGTTCCAGCTTCATTTTGCCATTGTATATGCAAGAGATACAAACCATCTGCATTCCGTAGAGATGCTATTTGATGTTGCGGATGATGTGCAAGATTTTTATGACAGCAGTCATGTGGATTGCCAATTAAACCAGCTCTCAGTATCAGAAATGTCGCTAGATGCAATTACTATCTTCCCTAATCCGACTCAAAATTTCATCAACATAAAACACCCTGAAGACATCATTATAGAGCGAACCGAATTGTGGTCCTTAGACGGTAAATTGGTAAAGCGGGATCTAAAACCCACTCAGATTAATCTAGATGGTTTTAGTGCGGGACTATACTGGTTTAATTTGTTTACTAACCAAGGGATAAAAACCGTGAAGCTTTTAAAAATTGATTGATTAGCATAGCGCTTGTCCTCAAAAGAATTAAACAAGAACGACGTTTAAAAAGGACAGCCCTACAGCTTTCAATATTAGAAGTTTTTTACAATTGGTCGTAATCTACCGTAATTGTATCTGAGGTAGGATGCGCTTGACAAGTTAAAATGTATCCTTCTTCCAGCTCTTTATCTGACAAACTAAAATTGGCATCTAATCGGGCGGACCCTTCTAAAACTTTGGCTTTGCATGTGGAACAGACTGCCCCTTTACAAGAATACGGCGCGTCATACCCTTTATCAAGTAATTGATCCAGGATACTGTCTCCTTTTGGATCGATCGAAAGCAAAATACTTTCTCCATCTAGGACAACCGTAGCAGGTACTGCCCCTTTAGATTTTCCTGCCTTCTTCTTTTTTGATTTTTTATCCTCGGGCAAGGCAGCTACGAAAAGTTCAAAATGAATTTTCTCAGGAGCTACGCCAAATGACGTAATTGCTGCTTTCGCATTCTCTATCATTTCTTGAGGCCCACAGAGGTAGAAAGCATCAGCCTTTAACAGCTCCGAATTTTCTTTTAATATGGCAGAAACCGTTGCTTCTGTAAAGCGAGAATCACCTTTACTGGTATAAGAATATCCTACGGAAATATGGTCATTACTTAAAGCATCCAGCTCTTGCTTAAACATGGTTGACTCCTCACTATTATTTCCATAGAATAGCCGATAGGAGCCCCCATCATTCGCTGTTTTCTTGATTTGAGAAAGAACCGGTGTTATACCAGAGCCAGCGGCAAAAGCAACATAAGATTTTGATCCATCCTCTAATCTAAAATTTCCAGCAGGATACATAACGTTTACCGCATCACCTATTTTGAGTGTATTGGGTAAATAATTAGACATGCGGCCATCTTTTACTCGTTTCACACCAATGCGCAAAAGGGCATCCTGCTCTCCACCACATATGGAATAAGACCTTCTTACCTCTACTCCATCGATATCAGCAATAAGCGTAAGGTATTGACCCGCAACAAAAACAAAGTTGCTTTTTTCAGCATCGGGCACCTGAAAGCCGATTGAAATTGAATCCGGTGTTTCTTCTTTAATTTCGGCGACCGTTAACACTGTAGCATTTCCGCTTGATTCGGTTTTTTTCTTCTTTTTGAATAACCCCATCTTCTAATTTTTCCGCAAATATAAACGCATCCTTTAAAAATGATTAACATCTTTTCGTAAAGAATGTTCTAAAAAAATTAAATACTGCTCACTAACCTGAAACTATGTAGTATAATCAAAATTAACCACCAGTTTCTTTGTTTTAGGATACGCCTGACACGTTAAAATGAAATTGTTTTCTATTTCGTCTTTTTCCAAACCGTAATTTACATTCATGTGTACCTCCCCTTCCAAAAGCTTTGCTCTGCAGGTACAGCAAACTCCGCCCTTGCAGGCAAAAGGTACGTCGGCACCTGCTTTCATCGCTGCATCTAAAATGTTTTCTTTTTCTGAGCTCATTTTAAAAACGTGGTCATCCCCATCCAATGTGAGCTGAACTTCTACGTCTTTGTCATCTTCTGTTACCGGCTGGGTTTCATTCGCTTGCAATTTACCAAGAGGTGAAGTAAATAGCTCAAAATGAATACTCGATTTAGCAATTCCTTCTTCTTCTAATTGAACAGCGACTGCATTGATCATTTCTTCTGGGCCACAAAGAAACACCTCATCTACCGCTTTGTAATCAATCATAGATTTTCCTAGCGCTGCGCATTTCGGACCATCAATACGCCCTTTAAACAAGTCTAAGCCTAAATTTTCTCGACTCAGCACATGGATCAGTCTAAATCGACTCATATAAGTATTTTTTAGCCCCTCTATTTCCTCTCGAAAAATGATTGATGCGAATCCTTTGTTACCGTAGATTAAGGTAACTGTACTTTCTGGTTCTGTTTCGAGTGCTGTTTTTGCAATCGATAATACCGGTGTAATGCCACTTCCTGCTGCTATGAGTAAATAGTTTTTTCGATTTTCCGGGTCCAGTTTAGGACAAAACTTACCCATCGGAGGCATCACCTCTAATCGATCACCGACTTGCAATTCGTTGTTGGCAAAAGAAGAAAACAAACCGTTGTAAACTTGTTTAATAGCCACTCGCATGTCGTTTTCTGATGGGCTGGTGCAAATAGAATAAGACCTGCGAACATCGTTGTCTCCAAACATCCTACGAAGCGTAAGATACTGCCCAGGCACAAACTGATAGGTCTGTTTGAGGTTCTCTGGTATTTCGAAACAAACAGACACTGTATCTGATGTCTCTTGCCGCACATCTTTTACCACTAACTCTTGGAACTTAGCCATACCCGATAATTTGGCGATAAATATAGAATTTATCCACCTGATTTTGCAACACTCGTTAACCAAGTTATTGGTAATTCTAAACATTGCTAACAGAAATGAGCGTTATTTGAAGGATGTTATTATCGTATGGCAAAGGATTTGTTTGTTGAATACTTAATTGATTCCCGACAATTGGTACAAGGCGGTTTTTTAGTTAAATTTGTAACAAGCAGTAAAAAGTGAAAACATGAGTGAGGAGTTAGAGCAACTATTTCAGGAAAAAATTGATCAAGACATTAAGATTGAACCTAAGGACTGGATGCCTGAACGCTACAGAAAGACGTTGATTCGACAAATGTCTCAGCATGCACACAGTGAGATTGTGGGCATGTTGCCCGAGGGCAATTGGATTACCAGAGCACCCTCTTTACGAAGAAAAGTAGCCCTTTTGGCAAAAGTTCAAGACGAAGCAGGGCATGGACTATACCTATATAGTGCAGTAGAAACATTGGGTGCTGACCGCGAAGACACCATTGATGACCTGCACACCGGCAAAGCAAAATATTCGAGCATTTTTAACTATCCAACCATTTCTTGGGCAGACATCGGTGCGATTGGTTGGTTAGTTGATGGCGCTGCTATCGTAAACCAAGTAGCTTTGCAACGCACTTCATACGGCCCTTACGCAAGAGCCATGATTCGCATTTGCAAAGAAGAAAGCTTTCATCAAAGACAGGGATACGAAATTACCATGACCTTGGCAAAAGGAAGCCCCGAACAAAAAGAAATGGCTCAAGAGGCACTCAACCGATGGTGGTGGCCTTCTCTTATGATGTTTGGTCCCCCAGACGATGAATCGCCAAATACCGCTCAATCTATCCGATGGAGGGTAAAACGACACACCAACGACCAGCTTCGCCAAGAATTTATCGACATGACCGTGCCGCAAGCGGAGTACCTGGGATTAACGATTCCTGATCCAGATTTAAAATGGAATGAAGAAAAAGGAATGTATGATTTCGGTGAAATCGATTGGGAAGAATTTTGGCATGTGGTAAAAGGCAATGGTCCTTGTAACAAAGATCGAATAAAAGCACGTAAAGCGGCCAAAGACAATGGAGAATGGGTGCGTGAAGCTGCAAATGCACATGCCGAAAAAAAAAGACAGCAGGAAAACAAAGTTGCCTAACCTTACCGGTTGGCACCACAAGACATTAAGCAATAAATTATGAGTAAATCGAACGAGTGGCCCCTATGGGAAGTATTCATTAGAAGCAAACAAGGGTTAAATCATAAACACGTAGGAAATTTGCGCGCTACTGACGCAGCAATGGCGATTGACAATGCCCGAGACGTATACACCAGACGACAAGAAGGTGTAAGTATTTGGGTAGTTGAATCGGTAAACGTTGCTGCCTCTTCACCAAGTGAATCTGGTGCGCTTTTCGAACCAGCCAATGATAAAATTTACAGACATCCGACGTTTTACGACATTCCGGATGAAATCGGACACATGTAATGATGGAAATCAAAGACGCATTATTTGAATATTGCCTGAGGATTGGCGACAACAGCTTGGTGGTGGGGCATCGGGTTTCGGAATGGTGCGGCCACGGACCAATTCTAGAAGAAGACATTGCTTTAACCAACATTGCGTTAGACTTGGTTGGTCAATCGCGAACGCTGCTAACTTATGCTGGAGCAGTGGAAGGCAAAGGGAGAACAGAAGACGACCTCGCTTACTTAAGACAAGTGGTGGATTATCGAAACTGTTTATTGGCGGAGCAAGAAAATGGTGATTTTGCTAAAACAATAGTGCGCCAATTCCTTTTTGACAGCTACAATGTTCTGTTGCTGGAAGAGCTACAACATAGTGCAGATGCAACGCTGGCTGCATATGCTGTCAAATCGCTGAAAGAAGCAGCTTACCATGTACGTCATTCCTCTGAGTGGATGATTCGATTGGGAGATGGAACAGCAGAAAGTAAA
>JABJPZ010000156.1 GCA_018663635.1 Crocinitomicaceae bacterium | reverse complement strand
CTCAACGAAGGAACGAACTACCGATTACAAATTTCCATAGTTTTATATCAGGCAAAATTAAGTAGTAAGAAAGTAGTTTTATGGTTAGATAAGGGAAGCAAACGCTTCCCTTTCTTTTTTTGTCAAAAATCTGACACAGAATTCAGTATTAATCTAATTATGATCCAGCACCTTTCATCGAAAGTTATCCGTTACTCACCGAATTTTATAGCCAGAACTCAGGTAATCTACCTAGATTTATCTCAGGCAAAATTAAGTAGTAAGAAAGTAGTTTTATGGTTAGATAAGGGAAGCAAACGCTTCCCTTTCTTTTTCCACGATTCAATTTAATTTATCCGATCATATTCTTTTTTAAGATTGGTTTAAACATGCTATTCCAGCACAATCTATATAGCAACTCACATAACACAAAACGAACAAAGCAACTTATCGATAAAATATGCGCTTTATCGATAAAAAATGGCAGTTCACCGAAAGAAATAGAGCCTTAACCTATTTAAAGTGTAGTTTCATGATAGGCAAAAATAAGTAGGAATAAAAGTGGTTATGGTTAGATAAGGGAAGCGCAAACTTCCCTTTTCTTTTGCGTATATATTTCTTTTATTGTGAGTCTAATTCATAAATGCGCTCTACCAGAATGCAGTTAGGATGACAGACGCCAAAAGGTGAAAATGAAGCGCTAAAACTCAATTGAGACAAAAGTTAATGCTGCAAAAGAATCCTATTGAATTAAAATTAAGGTGCATCAACTATCATCTTTCATTTCTTTTTGACAAACCTCCACGATTGTACTCTAATCCTATTACATTTGCAAAAATTTCTGGCGATGAACCAAACTAAGAAACCTGGACAAGTTATTGCGCAAATTATGATTGACTTGAATTCAGAGAAAGAAGATATTGTTCTTAAAGCGATTAAAAAAGTAAGATCAAAAGGGAATGAACAAATCATCCCAAGCCTATTCAATACCTATCGCACCACTAAAACTAATCGCATAAAAGACGAAATCACCAATATTCTTAGTGAGCTAAAATCAACAGCGACCATCGAACCTCTCATCGAGGAGCTAAATATAGGCAATGAAGCAAGCAGATGCTTGGCTTTGACTGCTATTTGGAGCTCCGGACTAAATGCCAATGAACACATTGACGAAATCATTCAAACTGCAATTAACGGTAGTTTCCTTGAAGCTTTTGAAGCCCTAACTATAATTGAAAATCTAGATCCTCCTTTTGAAGAGGAAGTCATTTTGAACTCCCAATTAATTTTAAAAACGTATTTCGGTAATCACGAAAAATCCGAAAAAAGTGAAGTTCTGCGAAACATTACAGCAATAATTAACGGTATCAATTCCAATTTACAATAAAGGAATCGCTTAAAATCAAACTAATGTCGCCAAGAAATTACTGACATTTGTTTCAATTCTATTTGCAATTTCATCGGCATTGCCCCTTTCGAAACTTTCGCCTGAAATTCGCTCGTACAATTCAATATATCGATTCGTTATTGACTCAATCAATTCTTTACTCATTTCCGGAACTGTCTGTCCATCTTTTCCTTGAAAATCATTCTCAATTAGCCATTGACGCACGAATTCCTTACTCAGCTGTTTTTGCGATTGCCCTGAATTTTGTCTATCCGTATAGCCTTCTGCATAAAAATAGCGAGAAGAATCTGGTGTATGAATTTCATCAATCAAATAAATTTTTTCATCTTTTTTACCAAATTCATATTTTGTATCAACCAAAATCAATCCTTTTTCAGCTGCATACTCAGTTCCTCGATTAAATAAAGCCCTTGTGTATTCTTCAAGTTTCAGGTAATCTTCTTCTGATACCAAGCCACTGGATAATATTTCGTCACGTGTAATGTCCTCGTCATGTCCATGGTCTGCTTTAGTAGTAGGTGTAATTAATGGAGTATCAAATTGCTGATTTTCAATCATTCCTTCTGGCATTGACACACCGCAAATCAATCGCTTTCCAGATCGATACTCTCTCCATGCATGACCAGTCAAATAACCTCTTATGACCATTTCTACTTTAAATGGTTCACACATGTGTCCGATAGTAACACTTGGATCAGGTGTTGCAATTTTCCAATTAGGCAGAATGTCAGCTGTATCATCTAGAAATTTTGCGGCTAATTGATTCAACACCTGGCCTTTAAATGGGATAGCTTCTGGCAATACTACATCAAATGCCGAAATCCG
>JABJPZ010000155.1 GCA_018663635.1 Crocinitomicaceae bacterium | reverse complement strand
CTCCACCCGCAGTATATAAACGCCAATAACCGTGCTTTTTACTGTCCTTGTATTGACCTTGAGATTTTAATGCGCCAGATTCACGGTATTTGTAAATTTTTCCATTTGGAAAACCTTCATTCCAATTTCCTTTGAGTCGTATTGCCCCATTGTCATAAAACTGCACCCATTCACCGTGTTTTTTATCATCGTAGTAGTCGATAATTTCAACAATCTTGCCCTTGTAGCTATACGTTACCTGCTCGCCCTCCATTAACCCTTCATTATAGTTATTCTTACTCCTTAAACGCCCCTGATAATCATAATACAGCCAGGTACTATCCTTCATCTGATCAATGTATTTTCCTGTAGCTGCAATATTGCCATCTATTCCATAAATTTTACAATATGCAACATGCCCTTTTCCGATATAACTTAATATCGATTGCGGATTTCCGTCGGCATACCAATAATAAAAAACGCCTACCGCTTTATCATCCTCAAATTGTCCTTTATATCGCGTCTTCCCATTCTCCCATTTTTTAGACCACGCACCTTGTTTTAACCCATTTTCGTCAATGCTGTTTTGGCCAAATAAAAATGTGGGTAAGAAACATAATATAATTAGAACCTTTATCGTATTCATATATACACTAAATTAAGACGTTTTTTATTTATCAAAAAACAATCCAAACTTGTTTATGAACATAATGTTTACTTGCTGCTTTGGTTACGCTACTCTTAATTTTTTTAGTTTTGACAATTATTAATTTATTCTGTACAATGAAGACACATTTAGTTTCGGGAGGTTGCGGTTTTGTAGGAAGAAACATGGTATCGAGATTATACCAATCTACAAACGATCGAATTATTTTTGTAGACGATTTATCAGTGGGTACACATCCATCGAATTGGTTAGGCCAAAAAAAAGTGAAAGAAATTAATGGTGCCGAAGTATATGGTGATCATGAGCGATTGGTTTTCTTAAACACTGATTTTAGATTCTTGCTAAGAAAAATGGTAGAACGCGACGATTACTTTCAAACAGAATACAATCTTGAAGGAGCAGCAAAAATAGCGGATGTTTATCATTTTGCTGCAATAGTAGGCGGAAGAGCTAAAATAGATGGAGACCCGATGATGGTTGCACTTGATTTGTCAATAGATGCAGAATTTTTCTATTGGGTTTGTAAGCACAAACCCGGCAGGTGTTTGTATCCGAGTTCCAGCGCAGCATATCCCGTGGATTTGCAAACAGATGGAGGTGCTGTAGCATTAAAAGAAGCAGATATTGATTTTAATAGAATGGGGCAACCAGACATGACCTACGGTTGGTCAAAACTAACCGGGGAATACTTAGCGCATATTGCTGCGAAATATTATGGAGTTTCCGTAACCTGTATTCGTCCCTTTTCAGGTTATGGTGAAGATCAAGATCTTACTTATCCAGTACCCGCAATTGCCAGAAGAGCTGCTAATAAAGAAGAACCATTTGAAGTCTGGGGAAGTGGCAAACAAGGCAGAGACTTTGTTCACATTGATGATGTTCTTGACTGCACACTTTTGGCCATGGAAAAAATCACGGATGGTTCAGCCATTAATATTGGACAAGGAAGGCTGACTTCATTTCTTGAAATAATAGACCTTTTTACAGAGTTTGCAGGCTATAGCCCAGAAATAAAACCGCTGCTGGATAAGCCTGTGGGTGTTCATGCAAGATATTGCAATATGGATTATGTAAAAGACAAGCTTGGTTGGGAACCCAAAATATCCATTCGAGAAGGAATGAAAAGAGTTTACGATAAACATTGCCAAGAAATTAGCTAATGGCTCGTAAAATTATCTGCTTCGGCCCTGGCCCTCAATTTAAAGGAGGAATTGCCAATTACAATACTGCATTAGCCAAAGTACTTGATACAACAGAGAATGTAGAAGTCTATTTAATATCATGGACACAACAATATCCTGCTATTGTTCCAAGAGAATTTATTGATAAGAAGTCGAAACTAGATTTCTTAGAAGGTACGGACGTCAAAGTAACCTACATTACTAATTACAATAGACCAAAAACATGGAATGATACCTACCAGTTAATTAAAGAAATTAATCCGGAAATGGTGATTTTTCAGTGGTACAACGCCCATCAAGGAATTCCGCTTAATAGAATTGCGAAAAAACTAAAAAAGAACACTTGTATTGAAATTATTTTTGACCTGCATTTTGTTGTACCTAAAGAGAACAGTAATGTAGATAAAAAACTCACAAAGAGAGGATTGAGGATAGCTGACAGCTACATTGTACATGCTAATAAAACAGCAAACGAGTTGAAAGAAATATTTCCGAATCAACCATTTTTTCTTTCGGAAAATGGCACTAGAACAACAGAAAAGAATCATAAGACTATTATAAAACTGTACCACCCTATATACACCATTTTTGAGCCTAAAAATGATTTCGATGTGGAAGCATTCAAGCGCAAGCACAACCTGAAAAAGTACGTTTTTCTATACTTTGGATTTATTAGAAAATACAAAGGATTACACAATGCTATCGAAGCGTTTGCAAAATTAGCCTGTAAAAGAGATGATGTCTCCTTTTTAATTTGTGGGGAATCATTTTGGAACACTTTAGACAACAGTAAATTCTCTACTAAGCTGAAGAATTTTTTCTTTGGTATTGCGAAAGCTATTTTCACTAAAAAAGCCGATGATGAAAAAAACTATCGTCCATTAGATTTAATCAAGGAGCTGGGCATTGAAAATAAATGCATGATAATTAACGAGTTTGTTCCAAATGAAGACGTTCATAAATATTTTCAAGTAAGTGACGCTGTAGTTCTTTTTTATCTGACAGCTACACCGTCTGGCGTGGAAAGCTTGAGCTATAATTTCAAAATGCCCATACTTGCGACTGAAGTAGGACACTTTCCTGAAACCATTCAACACGGTTTCAATGGTTATTTAGCGAAGGCTGAAGATCTAAATCATATGGCTGACCAAATGAATCTAATGATTGAGAAACCAATTAATCGAGAAAATGTGGCTGAGTCAACCAAAAAAATGAGTTGGGAAAACTACGCTACAGCTATTTTGAATAAAAACTAAGATTCAATTACTGGCAGAGAAGAATTGAATCGTAGCAGACAAAATGTTCAAACCTGACATTTGATTTTCTAGAATTTGGTATATTCAGGGTGCATTAAGTATATAACTAACTCAAATTTCATGAATAACTTTATTTTTGCTGTAGGAGCGATCCTACTCTCTCTGGGTATTTCTGCTCAGCAGCAACAAAACCGTAATGGACTAATTACGAACCCCGAAGAATTAGAGGTCTTATTTCTTGGAGAAACCCAAGCCTGGCGCGATATTCCTGTTCCAAAAGTTCAAGTTCCTTCTGGGAAACCTTTAAAATTAGGATACCATTTTAAAGCCGATTGGATTTTAAATCCGAACATCAATCCAAATGTTTATAAGGGTATTGATCCGGTGCTTCAAAAAGATTACAATACCTCCAATGCCAAAACAATGACGGAGGAAGCAAATTGGGCAGGTATGAATACGAATACCAGTCCAGGGGATCCGTGTATGGATGTTGGCCCCAACCATGTTGTCCAAATGATAAACGCAACAAGAGTGAAAATTTGGAATAAGTCGGGTACAGTTGTATTGGCAGAACAAGCTTTTAGTACGCTAGCAGGAACACCATCTGGTGGTGGAGACCCTATCGTGCTTTACGATGAAAGAGCAGATCGATGGCTTTTAAGTGAATTTGCGAGTGGTGGAAACACCCTGTACATTGCGATTTCTCAAACACCTGATCCAACCGGAGCGTATTATACCTACAGCGTGAGTACCAATAGTTTTCCTGATTACCCCAAGTATTCAATTTGGGACAACTCTTATATCGTAACTGCTAATGAAGGTTCTGGTACGAGCTCCGTTTATGCGCTTGATCGATCTGCCATGTTAGCTGGAACGGCGCACAATGCAGAGAGATTTACTATTCCTCGATTCGGCACCATTGGATTTCAAGCGGCTACTCCGGTATCTCTTATGGGCACTGTTGCTTCAGGTAGCCCAGCTACGCTGATGAGAATGAGAGACGATGCATGGTCTGGAGCTGCAACAGATGCGATAGAAATTTGGGAGCTTGATATTAACTGGTCCTCTCCAGGTGCTGCAACATTAAGTCAGGTTCAAACTATTGGTGTGTCTGCACACGAATCTGAGTTGTGTGGTTATACTTCTTTTTCTTGTATTCCGCAGCCAACTGGTTCAAATCTAGACCCCCTTAGAGAATTAATCATGAATAGATCAATGTATCGGAATTTTGGCACACACGAATCAATTGTAGCTGCGCACGTAACGGACGTAGATGGCTCTGATCGTGCGGGAATCAGGTGGTACGAATTCAGAAGATCCGGTGGATCTTGGTCACTTTACCAAGAGGGAACGTACTCACCAGATACGGAAAACAGGTGGATGCCATGCATTGGATTATCTGCTACGGGAAATATCGGTATTGCCTACAATGTTGCCAGCTCATCCACACATCCTGAAATCAGGTACACAGGTCGTAAAGAATGTGACCCTTTAGGAGTAATGACAGAGCCAGAAACCATACTTGTCGATGGTACTTCATCTAACAATACGAATAGATGGGGAGACTACAATGCTATGGGAGTAGATCCTTCAGATGGTGAGACTTTCTGGTTCAATGCCCAGTATAACCCTAATTCACAGGCAAGAACTCGTATAGGAGCTTTTAAGTTAGATCAATGTTCTCCTACCGTACAATTTAATGCGGCTGTTTACGAGCCAAACGAAAGTGACGCAGATCAAAGCAATGGTTGCTTAGACTACTATGTGTTAAACATCCCAATTAAAATCGGTTCAGATCCTTCACAACCAGCCGATATTTTGGTAAACATTACCGGAGGAACAGCGACACCAGGTTTGGATTATGATATTTTCAATACAACAGGAACTTTAGATGATCCTAACCTCAGTTTTAATGTAGAAATACGCGTTTATAATGACAATTACGTCGAAGGTTCTGAAACCATAACACTAGATTATTCCCTTAATCCAAACGGTGGCAATGCAATTGCCGGACTCACTAATCAAACGGTAACAATCACAATAAATGACGATGATTTAATGCCTACTTCAATGACTAGTTCGGTGACCATATTGACTGAGAATTTTGAAGGACTAGGAGGTTCATTACCAACAGCATGGTCGACAAATAATGCCGATGGAGATACGCCTTGGCAAACTGGAGACAATGCTTCAGCGTCTTCGACATATTATACCGTTCCGACTTCTAATGCAACTGATTTTGCCTGGATCAATGATGATGCATGTAACTGTCAGCAAAACGATGTAGACCTTACATTTCCTTCCATTGACCTAACCGGTTTTTCTGGAGCTTCAATTTCTTTTGACTCCTATTACGAAAATAACAGCTATAATGGAGACCAAGAATTAGCAGAGCTTCGTGTATCTGTTGGTGGTGGAGCTTCGACATCTCTAGGAACTCTAACTGCTTCTGTGATAGATGATGATTGGATTAATCAGTCTTTTGACCTTACTCCGTATGTAGGTAACACAAACGTTGAATTATCCATCAATTATAGTGACGGAACTGGCTGGTTATATGGTTGTGCGATTGATAATATAGTAATTGCAGGTGATGGTCCAATTGATATTCAGCAAAGCGTCAACACTGGTGCAAGTATGTCTGCTAATTTAGGCCCAAATTCAACGGTATACTTTTATGATCCAATTTCTGATAATGTAATGATGTCTTTAGAAAATACTTCAGCTTTTGACTTCGGTTGTGTTGCGGTTGAAGTAGACAGAGCGGGAAATGGAGCGCAAGAATTTTCAAGTACAAACGCAGCCAATTACCTAGCTGATAAGACGTTTACGGTTACACCAACAAATAATAGCAGTTCTTCAACATACAACGTGACATTGTATTATAAAGAGTCGGAAATTGTAGGTTGGGAATCAACGACAGGCGAAATACGAAGTAATGCAGAGATCGTAAAAGTGGCTGGCACAAATAGAATTGATGATGTTACACCAGCTAATTATGCTTCTTACAGCATTGAGAACGTGATTTCAACAGTGGGCGTGTTTAATTCCGATGTAACTTTTACAAGCTCCTTTTTTAGTGGTTTTTCAGGATTTGGGCTTGGTGTATACAATCCCGGAATACCTGGTGCCCCATCAGCCGATTTTTCACCATCAACATCAACGGACTGCGCAGGTGCTTGCATTTCTTTTGCGGACGCATCAACGAGTTCTGATCCAGCTGGCATTTCTTCTTGGGTTTGGGATTTTGGTGATGGCAATTCATCTACCTTACAAAATCCAACTAATTGCTTTGTTACTGCAGGAAACTACGTAGTTGTACTAACTGTTACTGATGGAATTGCATCAGACAATCAAAGTATTTTAATCACTATTGAAGGCGAATCATCCAGCAGTCAATCGGCTGACCTTTGTCCTGGAGAATCCATCACAGTTGGTTCTAGCACATACACATCTGCCGGAACATTTACGGATGTTTTAACCAATGCAAAAGGATGTGACAGTACAGTTACCACAACCATAAATGCTTTATCGTCTAGTTCATTTAACCAATCAGAAAGTTTTTGCGAAGGAGGAAGTATAACAGTAGGTAGCAATACTTATACAACAACTGGAACATTTACTGATATCCTGATTAATTCCGATGGTTGCGACAGTACAATTACCACGGAAGTAATCGTTTTTTCTAATCCAACTCCCGTAATAGATAACAGCACAGGTAATGACACGATTTGTGAAAATGGCAGCTCGGTGAATCTTTCAGCAAGTCCTTTTGGTGGTAGCTTTAGTGGAAGCGGAGTTTCCGGAAGCTCATTCAGCCCAATAGCAGCTGGAACGGGCACACACACGATTACATATACCTTTATAGACTCTAATGGATGTTCAGGACAAGATCAAATGGTTATTGTTGTTACCGATTGCAGTGTCGGATTTAAAGAATCTAATAATCCCGAAATTCGTCTCTTTCCCAATCCTAACCAAGGTGATTTTTCAATCACAGGTTTAGCCGTTGGTTCCACCTATGAAATAATAGATGAATTAGGGAAAATTATTCTCTGTGGAATCACTAATTCGTCTCAAGAATATATTCAAATGAAAGATGTTTCAGATGGAATCTATTTTATTCGAAGTACCAAAAATGATACAGAACAAGTCTTAAAATTTACCATAAATAAAAAATAATTTCAATTTTTTTATTCTGAAAAAGCCTCAGCAATCATGTTGAGGCTTTTTTCATTTGATAAAATTTAGTTCAAATTCCAATGTTCTGTGTAATCAGATCCATCACATATGTAATTCTGCAGACTTTTCATTTATTAAATAGAATCAAAAAAAATCGTACCTTGTTAGTCGATTAATTAAAGTAATTAGACCACTTTTTTTTAGCTTTAATCGAAAATTTGAAGCTTTAAATTTTTTTAGATTATTTTATTATTCGCCTAACCAAATGCTTGATAAATGATTTTTTGCCGACCAATTCATTTTACAATAGCACTTCTAGTCATGTTGTGCTATTTCAATTTCAGTCCGAATAACCTCTTGGCTCAATCTTTCGTTTCTCAAGGTCATATTACTTATGACACAATTGAAAACACTAAATTGATTGAGTTTGATTGTATTTCAGATTTGTCAGATACACTTATTGAAGAAATTTCAACTCTGTTTACTCGTTTTATTGGTGTTGAATCAGTTAGTTTCTGCGACAACTCACGGAAGATCTCGGTTTCCTGTATCTCCATGCTTCAACCTAGAGATTTCAAGCCTCTTTTTGCAATGTTAGACATCGTTGTTGCTGGACCGTTAAACCTAGAAGAAATACAAAATAAGGTGGCAAAATGAGAAATAACCTTAATATATGCCTTATCCTTCTTTGCATTTTGAGCAATCCCAACTATTATGCTCAAACAGGCGCAACTTGTGCTAGCGCTAACGTTATTAGTTTATTGCCCTATGCTCAACTAGGTCTGACTACTTGTGGATTTGCAAGTGATTATGGACCAGCTGACGCATGTGGAGGTGCTTACATGGTTGGTGATGATTATGTTTTTAGTTATACACCTCCAATAAATGCGGCTATTGATATATTACTGACTAACACACTTCCAACGGCTTCTGTTTTTCTTTTAGACGGGTGCCCGGATGCCGTCGGGACAAACTGTATTGCCTCTGAAATTGGCGCCAATCCATCCGTGGCATGTATTCCAGTTACTGGAGGAACAACCTACTATATAGTAGTTGCTTCTGCCCCATTGCTACTGCCTCCGCCAGTTCCGCCTATATTCTGTGGTGGCTTTAACATTATCGTTCAAGAATCTCCCGGTGGAGGATCAGCGCCAGCTTGTAATTTAGATTACACTTTTTCATCCATTCCGCATAGCCCAGCTGGATACTCATCAGGAACGTCACTTACTTTTTCAGACGATACTTTCAGCCCGTTTTGGGTTAATTTTGGTTTTAGCTTTTGTTTTGACGGAGTGCTTTATACTCAATGTTTAATCTCTGCTAACGGTTACATTACTTTCCCTGGTTGCTTTGGCGTTGTGCCGGGCGGAGATCCTAATCCAAACGGTTACTCCCCGTATAGCATCAGCACAGGAATTCCAAATATAACTAACGCGCCAGGTAATTCAATTATGCTTACTTGGCAAGATACAAATCCCGGTGTTGGAGGCGGTATACGATTTGAGACCACAGGAACAAGCCCAAATAAAGTTTTTATTCTCAAATTTGATGATGTACCCATGTTTAGTTGTGGATCATCTCCGTCTTCAAATTATAGTGCACAACTCAAGTTGTATGAGACATCAAATCTGATTGAATTTCATATTACACAAAGAACTGCTTGCGCGAGCTGGCAAGGTGGAGCAGGAATAATGGGTATTAATAGCTACGATGGATCAACAGCTGTTATTGCACCGGGACCTCCGAATCATAATTACCCTACTTTATGGTCAGAATCCAATACTGGTTATAGAATATCACCGAATTGTACAGGTTCTGCATGTAGTATTGCTCTTCCCATCACATTGATGGACTTTACCGGTGAAAGTCTATCCTATGGCAATTTAATTGAGTGGTCTACCAGCTCAGAACAAAACAATGATTACTTCATTTTAGAAAAATCTAATGATGGAAGTCGTTATGAAAAAATAGGAATCTTAGACGGAGCCGCTAACTCAAATGAAATAAATAGCTACGAATTCATTGATTCAGAAAACCTCAAAGACCAAACCTATTACAGATTAAAACAAGTTAATTTTGAAGAAGAAGAAACCGTCTCTTCTGTAATTGTTGTTACAAGAGAATCTGAATATTCCGTTAACCTTTTCCCTAATCCTACCAACAATAACGTTAACGTAAGCATTGATTTGAAAGTTCCAATCTTATGCAAGTTTGAAATATCAAATATTTTAGGTTTAGTTACAGAGTCTACAAAGCAATTAAGAAAAGGAAATAATACAATTGTATTGCACGAATTCAATCAACTACCAAAAGGCATTTATTCTCTTAAAATGATGAATATAACTGGCGAAATTATCGCCGTAAAAAAAGTCATAAAAAAGTGACTCTTAATGTTTCAGCTAAAAAAACAGTACATGTTTAGTGATGGAAAAAACACTCAATGAGGTGAACATTCAAAATGTACTCCTATGAGTGCTGCAGATTAAGGTAAAAATCGCTACTTGTTTTCATAATTTTCTGAACAAACACAGAAAGAATCTAATACTAATCCTATTACGATATTCTTAACTAATTGAATAATTCAATTAAAATACGGCTCGTATAATTAGTGATAATAAAATGTTTTAATCAACCAAAATCGATGGTTTTATAAAAAAATTAAATAAGTTATATTTCTTTTTACTAATTTTACATCGTAAAATAAGACTAATTAAGCTGCAATTAAAGCCGTTTCATCGATGAAAAATTGAGTAATGAACATTTAAACTAAGAACTATAGACATAATACTTTTTAAAAAAATGAATTTTTGCCCACCTATACATTTTATTAAGATCTTACTGATATTTTCATGTGTTATTGGATTTAGCACTTCTTCTATCAACGCTCAAGTTTTCGTTGAAGAGCCGATTGAAATTCTTAATTCTTCCGATAGTTTCAAGACCATTGAATATCGATGTATTAACGCCTTAGACTCTCTGAAATTTGAAAGTGTCAGAGAAGTATTATTAAGATTTGAGGGGATTAACCAAGTCGTGTACAGTGATGGCTCAAATACTTTGTCAATTAGCTGTGAACAGATTTGGAAGCAGTCCGAAATTAATGCACAATTACTGCGTAAAGGCATTCACGTTGTTAGTTCCACATTTAATAGAGACAGCATAAAGAAAAAGTAGATGAATGTTTATTCTAAAATAATAGCTGTTTGGTTTACTCTGAGTATGAGCTATCAGATTTCATTGTCACAAACTGGGACTAACTGTGCATCAGCCCACAATATTAGTTCATTACCGTTTTCTGCAGCTGGATTATCTTCTTTTGCGACTGGCAACTCTTATTCAGCTCCAGATGCTTGTGCCTCACCTTTCATGGAAGGTAATGATTACTTATTTTCATATACGCCCAGCAATAATGTACCGATTGACATTTACTTGGATTCAGACTGGCCACAAACTGGAATATTTTTCCTTGACGGTTGCCCAGATGCCGCTGGAACATCCTGCTTGGGTTCTGCAAATGGACTAGATGCTTATATCAATTGTATGGATGTTAGTGCAGGAACAACCTACTACATACTCGTAGATTGTGCCGCAGGTTTTCCATTTTGGCTTCCCTCATTTGGTATTAATGTAGAAGAGGTTCCTGGTCTGGGTGCCGCACCACCGTGCAATTTGGACTACACCTTGTCTAATATTACGTACGCGCCAGCGTCCTATTTTACAGGAACTGAAATCACTTATGACGATGATGTTTTTGGTAGAGATTGGATTGAATTTGGTTTCAACTTCTGTTTTGATGGTAGTGAATATCAAAAATGTTTAATTTCATCAAACGGTTATCTAACATTTAAAACCTGTGATGCCAATCAAATACCCGGCGGAAGTGGCAACAACGCCGATCCTTACGGTTTCTCACCGTGGCAATTGACTGCAAACGCGCCTAACACAACAAATTGTCCTCGAAACTCAATTTTATTAACGTGGCAAGATATTGCTCCTGATCAAGCCGATCCAAATGCCAATAATGAAGTTAAATATCAAACTGTTGGGTCAAGTCCCAATCGGATATTCATATTAAAATATAATGATATCAAATTGTATGGTTGTGCTGCATCAGGTGCTCAAAATTACAGTGCTCAGCTTATGCTATATGAATCTACTAACCTCATTGAGTTTCATACAACCCAAAGAGTTCCATGTAACTCCTGGCTAGGTGGAGCTGGAATCATGGGTATTACTAATCACGACGGAACCGCTGCTGAAATTGTTCCGGGACATAACTACAGTGATAATTGGACTGAATATTCAACCGCATACCGTTTCACTCCTGGTGGATGTACGGGTACCTGCAGCATTCCATTATCGATTTCATTAATCAATTTCACAGGTGAAGCAATTGATAATGGCAACTTATTGCAATGGTCAACAAATTCAGAAGAACATAACAAAGAATTTTTCATTGAGAAATCATTTGATGGCTCAAGCTTTGTGAAAATAGCTACTATTCCTGGGGCTGGGAATTCAAATCAAATAAATCAATATGAAGTTGTTGATCCAGAATTCAAATCTCCAAATACTTATTACCGGTTAAAACAAGTGAACTTCGAAGGTATTGAAAGACAAATTAAAACCATTGTCGTAGCAAGAAATGTAGATCGTAAAATCAAAATATACCCTAATCCGACCAGCACTTATTTTAATGTTGCCATTGAAATGGAATCTAAAGCTAATTGCCGTATTCAAATAACAAATATTTTGGGCGTTAGTACTCAATATGAAAAGCAATTACAGAAAGGTTCCAACGAATTCAGATTGAATGAATTTGAGCAACTGGCACAAGGTATTTATACGGTAAAAATCATGAATAGTAAAGGCGAAATTATCGCAATTGACAAAGTTGTAAAAAAATAATGTTACTTATTTTTTCATTCTTATTACCCAATTTTCAAGTCATTTTTCAATCTCGAATGAACATTATAATTCACAAGCAATAATTCAAGATTTAAAAACCAGCACTAAAATCGCTATAAACTGACAACCAGTTAATTAAATTGTTAAAAACATACATTAATACGTTAATAATTCCTATACATACATCAATTATTTAACCTAAATTTAAAGAGCCTGAACTAACCGTAATTTGCCGCTATGAAAACATTGGAAAATGTATCAGAAACACTTTGGATACCGCTTTTTGGAAAAGCAAGAGAATCCATTAGATTAGATAGCTTTATTGTAGACGATAAAGCCGTAGAAATTGCCAATCTTGCGTGTGAAAAACTCCCTGAATTAAATAAATGGTGGGTAGACTTATCTATGGAAACACAGGCTCTTATGGTCTGGAGAAATACCAGTATTGACGCCTATGTGAGTGAATTTATCACGAAACACCCAAATGCAACAATCGTCAATTTGGGTGCGGGGTTGTGTACGAGATTCTCAAGGGTAGACAATGGAACTATTAATTGGCTAGAATTTGATTTACCCGATGTTAAAGAGGTTTGGCTTGAATTTAATGAGGAAACTGACCGACATAAATACTATACTGATTCCATTTTTGAAGAAAACTGGCTCGAGGTTGTTAAAAATGAAGCCAATGGACCCATTATGTTTACGGCTGAAGGGCTTTTAATGTATTTTTCAAAAGAGGAAGTTGCCTCCTTGCTTCAAACCCTGAGCAAACACTTTCCTAATGGGGAAATAGTTGCTGAAATTTATAGTAAAATCGCTTTAAAAAGACGCCATCCAGACGTAAAAAAGACTTCAGCAATAAAATTTAAAGCACCCTGGGGAGTAGTAAACGGTAAAGAATTTGAAAAGTGGAATGTTGGTGTAAAGCATTTAAAAGATGATTTTATTACCAATCACTCTAATGCAATGAAAAGGATGCCTGTTCTGAACAAAAGCATGGCCCAGTTGCCTTTTTTTAGAAAAGTAGGAAAAATGGTGCATTTAAGATTTGAAACTAACTAATTCTCTTTTTATTCTTTTTGGCTTTTGATGCTTTGGTTCAATTGCTCCTCTTCAAGTCTTAATTCCTTCGAAGTTTTTCTAGAATTATCATGACTCCATCCCGGTGGCCCGAATATATACATCATTCGATTTCTAATAGACAAACCATTAGTGAAAAAATCCGATAATATTGTACCCCATTCATTAAAGGCAATAACCAAGGGATTAAAACTATCAATATTAACCGTCAAACCATAAGTTGGTCGACCATTTTCGGGAACAAAAGTTCTAAATATTCTATCCCAAATAATCAAAATTCCTGCATGATTTCGATCCAAGTATCGTGGCTCAGATGAATGATGCACCCGATGGTGTGATGGCGTATTAAAAAGGAATTCTATGAACCTTGGTAATCGCACAATCTTTTCTGTATGAATCCAAAATTGGTAGATCAGGCTAGTTGATTGCAAAATTCCAACTACAATCGGATGTACACCCATAATTGGCAGCCATGCCCAAAACAAAAAGCCTCCGGCTAAAGTCCCTGTCCAAGTTTGTCTCAATGCTGTGCTTAGATTGTACCTTTTAGATGAATGATGAACAACATGAGAAGCCCAGAAATAACGAACTGAATGACTTATTCTATGAAACCAATAATAGGTAAAATCTTCTGCAAAAAATACAAAAATCCAAACCCATAAATAGCTAAAATCTAATGTGAATAAGCGATAATTATCATAAATAAACCAAAAAATCCCCAACACAAAGACTTTCGCTGAAGTATTGATTAATAGATTTCCTAACCCCATTGTTAAGCTAGAAATCGTATCACGTGCCTCATAACTCTTAGCACTTTCCCTTAAATCAATCCATAATTCAAAAAAAATAAAAACTACGAAGAACGGAACTGCGTATATAAGAATATTGGACTCTGCTTCTAAATTCTCAAACATCTCGTACAAAAATAATGAATATCATAAGACCTTGTTATTTTGTTGAAGTGATTGGGGTAGATTAAGAATAAACATAAAAATCCGATCAATTGAAACCGATTAAAAGAAGATTTACATAGCGAATAGTGTTTAATCAACACATACTTATAGTATTATTTACAATAAGATTGTATCTTCGATTACAATGTGACTAAAATTTAAGCATTTAATGAAAAATAACATCATTATTAAACCTTTTTACGCAATCATTTTTGGAGGCGATGGAGATTTGTCCAAACGGAAAATAATTCCTGCATTCTTCCACCGTTGGTTGGATGGGCAGCTTGACATGGACTTTGAAATCTTATGTGTTTCTCGATCAATAAAAGAAGAAAAAAGTTTAAAAAGAGAACTGGAAAAATTTATTTCTCGAACGGCTGACTCCAGTGACAATCAAAAAAACATTGATGCGTTTCTAAAAAATGTTAAACTTATTAATCTTCGCAATACGTCTACTAATGAATTCGAAAAATTAAGTGTCATTGTCAATTCAAAGAAAGAATGGCAAAGGATTTATTACTTATCTGTTCCTTCTGGTGCATTTGCTGAAATTTGCAATATATTAAAGAAGAAAAAATTAATCCAGGCAAATAGTAAAGTAGTTTTAGAAAAACCGTTGGGACATGACTTAGCATCGAGTAACCTAATTAATGCCACTGTTCTTTCTGCTTTCACAGAAAAACAAATATTTAGAATTGACCATTACCTTGGAAAAGAAACCGTTCAAAATTTGATGGTTTTACGTTTTGCTAACCATCTTTTTGAGCGAGCCTGGAATGCTGATAATATTGATAATATTCAGATTACTGTTGCCGAAAAATTAGGTGTAGAAAAACGAGCTGGATATTACGATAAAACAGGTGCTTTACTGGACATGGTTCAAAATCACCTTTTGCAACTTTTGTGCTTAATCGCTATGGAACCGCCTTCCCAGTTAACACCTGATGCTGTGCGAAATGAAAAGCTTAAGGTGCTGCAATCGCTCCGTTTGTTCGATAAATCTACCGTTAAATCTGATGTAGTAAGGGGGCAATATACACGCGGAAATATTGCAGGAGAAAAGGTAAACTCTTACTTAGAAAATATTGAAAAATACAACTCCGATACAGAGACATTTGTCGCTATCAAGGCATTCATAGATAATTGGCGTTGGAAGAATACGCCATTTTATCTGAGAACAGGGAAAAGAATGAAAAAAAGATATTCTGATATTGTTATCAATTTCAAGGCAGTACAGCATAATATTTTTCCCGAATCACAGCATGAAATGGTTAATAAATTAATTATTCGATTGCAACCCGAAGAACGAATAGAACTGGTGCAATTAAGTAAAGTGCCAGGGCCGGGTGGATACCGCTTTAAACCTATCTCTTTAAAACTTGATTTTGTAGACTCATTCAAAAGTAGGATGCCTGATGCATACGAACGACTAATCATCGATATTTTGAGAGGAAATCAAACTTTATTTATGAGACACGATGAATTGGAGGCAGCTTGGACGTGGATTGAGTCTATTAATAAAAATTGGTTGAAAGAATCACGATTGGTTTTATACGAATCTGGAACTTGGGGTCCGGGAGATGAAATATTGGATGGTGACGCACAATGGCAGACGAAATGAATTTAAAAAAATTTAAAAATAGAACAGAACTGGAACAACAAGCTGTTGCATTTTGTCTTGATAATATTGAATCGTCTTTGACCGAACGTAATCACTGTAGCATACTGTTATCTGGTGGATCAACGCCTGGTCCAATTTATAGCAAGTTATCGGACGCAAACCTGCAATGGGACAAAGTAACTGCTGGGCTTGTGGATGAGCGTTATTTGCCTTCTGAACATGAGCAAAGCAATGAGAAATTAATTCGCAATACGCTTATACGCTCTAAAGCTGCTTTCATTAACTTCAAAGGAATGGTCAAAGTCAATAATAATAAAAAAATGAATTTGTCGGCGGTTGAAGTCGCCTACGCGGGATTTGAT
>JABJPZ010000154.1 GCA_018663635.1 Crocinitomicaceae bacterium | reverse complement strand
ATTATTTGAAGATTTTTCATGGCTAAGTTCGTTTAAATTATAATCAAAGATAATAAATACGTTGTTGTTATTCTACCTCAACAATCTCCATTTCAACTCTTCTGTTTTGTTGTCTTCCCTCTTCAGTGGCATTGTCAGCTATGGGTTTCGATTCTCCATAATATTTAACGATGATTCTTTTATCTTCAATGCGAAATTTCACAAGGTTACGTTTAACAGCTTCGGCTCTTCGTTGAGAAAGCGAGAGGTTAGAAATTTCACTTCCAACATCATCAGTATGACCCTCTAAAACAAGATTCCATTCACTATTAGTTTTAAGCAATTCAGCGAGCTCATCCAACGCTTTAAGTGATTGATTTCTGATAATGGCACTGCCCAGGTTATATTCTAGGTTGTCAAATGCTTTTTTAACTACTTCTTTTTCTTCCGTACTAAGTAAAACCAGCGTTCCTTCATCACTATATTCAACCATAGCTAAACCATACTTGTCGTTTGGTAAAAAGTTGTAATCGAACTCTAGTCGTTCATCTTTTTTTATTGTCATCATATAATCTCCATCAGCATTTTTAACAAGTATTTGCATTTCATCAAGTAATACATCTTGGCCTTTTATCTTAAAAGTGTAACTTTTATCTGTTGGTAAGTTTTCAAAAACAAAAGTTCCTTTCTTATCAATTGCTGCGGTGCGGAAAATATTACCTTCATCATCGACAATAAATAATTCTAATCCAGATTTCTGGGCAGGTAAATAATCGTATTTGTGTGTATTATTTTCTTCTTGTTTTGCGGTAATGATTTCGTCTTTGTTGTTGTTTCGCAATACAATTAACAGTTCATCGGTCAAGAAAATATCTTCTCCGTCCATCAAGAATAAATAGGGTTCGTCTGAAGGTAAGTTATCAAATACAAAGAAGCCTTGATCATTCATTTCAGTTGTCATAAGAATTAAACCAGCAGCATTAATAGCTGATAATTTTGTAATAGGGCAACCAAAGTTGATTTTTGTACCAGGTTTTTCAGGACATTCATCTCTACTATCTACAATTCCATCTCCATCGGAATCAGGACATCCATCGTTTTCTTTTGTGCCAGGTAATTCAGGACATTCATCATCGAAATCTGAAATACCATCTCCATCAGAATCGGGACAGCCGTTGAATGCTGCAACTCCAGGAACATCAACACAATCATCATCTAAGTCGCCAATACCATCTCCATCTGTGTCAGGGCAACCTTGAAATTGTGCAACACCGTATACAGTCGGACACATATCTTCAGAATCTACGATTCCATCTACATCACTATCCGGACACCCTTCGAATGCTTCAATTCCCGGTATTTCTGGGCATTTGTCTTTTTTATCTTTGATACCATCCCCATCAGAATCTCCATTATTGCCGAACGTAAGATTAATACCAGATCTTAGCGTCACATATTTAGAGTTTTGCGGTTGGAACATTCCTAAAACATTATCAGAAATTATATAATACTGAATCGGACCAAGATTAACTCTAGCCCCGAGGCCAATATTGTTCCAACTTCTATTGTATACGGTATAACTTAAAGCCAATGTGCACCATTCGCCAAATTCTTTATCGAAGTATACAGACATTCCAGGGAATATATTTTCATCAAAAACGTGCATGTATCCGTGTGCACCCAGCTGCATATCGTAAGATAAATCGTATGTAACACCTAAATGATACTGACTAGATAAATAGGTAGAATAAGCTTCATGGGTAGTGTCAACTCCAAACACTTTTGCAAGTGTGTCTGTAATGTTGTCGAAACCGTCATAAACGGTATTTTTCCCATCATCTTTTACGAAATCGTTCAAATCGATTCCATTGTACGCATATTCGTCACCTGGTACGGTGCTTTTTACATTTGCTACATTGTCTTGCCATTTAATAAATCCAAGATCTATTATGCTTCCGTTAACATGCCATTTTTCATGGAAATTATATTCAAATCCCAAATCAATTGCCGCCCCGTGATTTTTGGTAAGTTTAGGAAATCCATTAGAGTAGGCTGGGAGACCATTGTCAACTCCAGATGAATTGAGTTCGATGTCGCCACTAGT
>JABJPZ010000153.1 GCA_018663635.1 Crocinitomicaceae bacterium | reverse complement strand
TGATTGTTTCAGGTGTTGAATATTTTCAGGATAAAGGATGATAGCAAAGATAAAGGCCTTAGCTAAAGAATATAATGATGAGGTCATTCAAATCAGAAGACACATTCATCAACATCCTGAATTATCGTTTAAAGAGTTTGAGACTTCTAAATTCATACAAAAACAACTAACGTCTTGGGGTGTAGAATTTGATACGGGCTATGTGAATACGGGTATTATTGCTTTTGTGAAAGGTAAAAATCCGTCATCAAAAGTAATTGCACTTCGCGCTGATATTGACGCGCTGCCTATTCAAGAAGAAAATGAGTTTAATTTTGCATCAATTAATAAAGGAGTGATGCATGCTTGTGGACATGACGTGCATACTTCATCCTTGCTTGGTGCGATTAAAATTTTGCAATCACTTAAAAGTGAATTTAATGGGACAGTTAAATGTCTTTTTCAACCTGCAGAAGAAATTCTTCCTGGTGGTGCATCTTTAATGATTGAACAAGGTGCATTGGAAAACCCAAAGCCAGATTCGATTCTTGGTCAACACGTTTACCCAGAATTACCCGTTGGTAAAGTGGGTATGAAGTCTGGTTTGTATATGGCATCGACCGATGAGCTTTATGTGAAAGTGATTGGCAAAGGCGGTCACGCTGCACTTCCTCATACGGTTATTGACCCTGTTTTAATAACATCGCATATTATAGTAGCGCTGCAACAAATAGTGAGTAGATCTTCCAAGCCGGATATGCCAAGTGTATTATCTTTTGGTAAAGTGATTGCTGAAGGCGCAACAAACATCATTCCTGAGGAGGTTAATTTGGCTGGGACTTTTCGAACTTTTGATGAATCTTGGAGATCGGAAGCCCATGAGAAGATGATCAAAATGGCCAGCTCAATCGCAGAATCGATGGGAGGTTCTTGTGAGTTTGAAGTGCGCAAAGGCTATCCTTATCTAGTAAATGATGAAGCAGTTACGGCTCAAACCAAAAAATCAGCAATTGCGTATTTGGGAAAGGAAAATGTGGTTGATCTAGATTTAAGGATGACCGCAGAAGACTTTGCCTATTATTCTCAGATCATGCCTGGTTGTTTTTATCGCTTAGGAACTGCAACTCCTGGAATGCAAACATCTGGTTTGCATACGTCAACATTTAATCCTGATGAGCGAGCGATTGAGCAGGGAATGGGTTTAATGAGCTGGTTGGCAATCGAGCAATTAAATCTAGATTAATTAGCTACCTCACTCATAAATTTTATTCGCATCAATCGTAATTCTTCTTCCGTATAATCACCATCAAATTCTGCCATTGCCTCGTCAATAGAATCTGTTACTGCATCTTCCATGAAATAGTCGAATACAGCTTCTTGCGAATCGTCATCCATGATGTCATTCAAGTAATAGTCTAAATTTACTTTTGTTCCAGCAGACACAATATGCTCAATTTCAGTAATGAGGGCACTTAGTTTTTTTCCTTGTGATTGAGCGATGTCTTCTAATGGTAGTTTACGATCAATATTCATAATGATATTGACTTTGGCTCCGCTCTTGTTAACAATTGATTTGACAACCAGGTCTTGTGGTCTATCTATGTTGTTTTCAGTCACATATTTGGCAATTAATTGCAAAAATGGTGATCCGTATCTTTTTGATTTCCCCTGTCCAACTCCTGCAATGTTTTGAAGTTCCTCATCATTAACCGGATACTGCGTAGCCATATCTTCTAATGAGGGATCTTGAAAAATAACAAATGGTGGTACATTCTTTTTGGTGCTGATTTCTTTCCGTAGTTCTTTGAGCATTTTAAATAACTGCTCATCCGCTGCGCCCGCGCCACCTTTTTGGTTTAATATGATGTCGTTGTCATCGTCCATACCCGTATAATCATGTTCTTTAATTAACTCGAACGAACGGGGTTCAGCCATAAATGCTTTACCTTCTTCAGTAATTTTTAATAAGCCGTAATTTTCAACATCTTTTGAAAGCAAACCAGCAACAATAGACTGTCTTATTGCAGCATTCCATGTTGCTTCTTCGTGTTCTTTTCCTGCACCAAAGTATTGATTGCTTTGGTGTTTATACGTTTTATTGTCATTGGTGTCAATACCAATTAACAAATCACAAATGTACTTGGACCTGTGCTTTTCTTTAACTTCTGAGATGGCATTTAAGAGAAGTGTCACAATTTCTTTTCCTTCAAATTTTTCACGTGGATTTCTACAGTTGTCGCACATTTCGGAACACGCAGTATCATCATAAATTTCGCCAAAATAATGCAGTACAAATTTCCTTCTACAAATGCTAGTTTCGGCATACGAAACCATTTCTAGCAATAATTGTCTTCCAACTTCTTGCTCAGCAAGTGGCTTTCCTTGCAGAAACTTACCTAGTTTTTCAATGTCTTTATAGCTATAAAATGCAACGCAATTGCCTTCGCCACCATCTCTCCCAGCTCTTCCTGTTTCTTGATAATACGATTCTAAGCTCTTTGGAATATCATGGTGAATTACAAATCGAACATCAGGCTTGTCTATGCCCATGCCAAAAGCAATGGTAGCCACAATAACATCCGCATCTTCCATTAGAAACATATCCTGGTGCTTTGCTCGGGTTGGGGGATCCATACCTGCGTGATAGGCAAGCGCTTTTATACCATTTACTTGAAGCACCTCTGCTAGCTCTTCCACTTTTTTACGACTCAAGCAATAAATGATTCCTGATTTTCCAGTATGTCGCTTAACGTACTTAATAATTTCTTTTTGAACATCTCTTTTTGGTCTCACTTCATAATAGAGGTTGTCTCGATTGAAAGAAGCTTTGAATACCTTAGCATCAACCATTCCCAGGTTTTTCTGAATATCCACCTGAACTTTGGGAGTTGCGGTAGCTGTAAGTGCTATAATAGGAACGGAAGTAATCTGCTCCATTATGGGTCTTAAACGTCGGTATTCGGGTCTAAAGTCATGCCCCCATTCTGAAATGCAATGCGCTTCGTCAACTGCAAAAAAGGAAATTTTAATTGAGGTAAGAAAATCAATGTTTTCAGCTTTTGTAAGAGATTCAGGAGCAACATAAAGCAATTTGGTTATTCCTTCTCGCACATCAGCCCGCACTTTGTTAATCTCTGTCTTTGTCAAAGAAGAATTCATAAAGTGTGCGATTGAATCTCTTTCACTTACATGACGAATAGCGTCTACCTGATTCTTCATTAATGCGATTAACGGAGAGACAACAATGGCAGTCCCTTCAGACATTAATGCGGGCAACTGATAACACATGGATTTACCACCACCAGTTGGCATTATTACAAATGTATGCTTACCAGCGAGGACGTTTTCTATAACGGCCTCTTGTGCTCCTTTAAAGGTGTTGAATCCAAAATGCTTTTGAAGAGATGCTTTAATTGAGATTACTGTACTTGACATGAGCTTTTCAGCTTAAAATGCTTTATACTAATATAACTTATAAAGCGTTAAAAAACTATACTTTTTGTTGTTTTAACATGAAAGGTCAGTAATTGGTTTTTTTTTGGGGTTAAGCTTCTTACTAGGACTTCGCCGAAATGTGCTACTTTTACGCCCAAATGAGTCAAAAAAGTTTAAATAATGGGGGCGAAGAAAATGAACAATTGTCATTTTTAGGCCATTTAGAAGAGCTTCGATGGAAACTCGTGAAATCCGCTATAGCCATTATTATTCTAGCCGTTGTCATTTTCATTTTTACTGAACCAATAGTAAAATCAGTTTTTATGAACATGAAGGAATCAACTTTCCCAACCTATACCTTCTTGTGTAATCTGGGTAAAATGATTGGAGTAGGAGACGGAATGTGCATTGAAACAATTCAGATTAATTCTATTCAATCATTGGATATGACAGGGCAGTTTAATACGAATATTTACATGGCTTTAATCGGTGGATTAATTGTCGCTTTTCCATTTATATTTTGGCAATTTTGGAGTTTTGTGAAGCCTGCTTTAAAGGATAAAGAATTATCCGTTTCTAAAGGAGTCATATTTTGGGCTTCCTTGCTGTTCTTTTTTGGGATAGCATTCGGTTATTTTTTGATATCTCCTCTTTGCGTACAGTTTTTTGGTAATTATAAAATTTTAGACAGCGTTGATAATAACTTTAGAATTAACTCTTATTTGAGCATGATAACTACTACAACATTTTTGTCTGGACTCTTTTTCGAGCTTCCTGTTGTTATTTTTATTTCTACCAAACTTGGTTTAGTGAGCCCTGAATTGTTGAAAAAGTATCGAAGACATGCGATAGTAGTTGTATTAATCCTTGCGGCTTTAATTACGCCTCCAGATGTAATTTCGCAAGTAATGGTTGCTATACCAATCATGCTTCTGTATGAGGCTGGCATTTATGTTTCTAAGTTGGTAGTTAATCGAAAACAGGAATCTACACGTTAGTATGTTCATTACATTTACCGAATGCGTTTTAGGCTTAGCATACTGATATTATTATTTTACTCAACGGTCTCGATTGCTCAAAAAACCAAAGTGTTTGGAGTAGTTTCAGATGATACATTTGGCGAGCCTTTGCCAGGGGTTATCATAAAATTCAAAGGGACCAAGATAGGTACTACGGCAGATATGGAAGGGAACTATGTCATGGAAACGTATTACGCCAGCGATACACTTGAAGTGTCGTATCCAACTTTTGTTACGCAGTACTTTAAAATTAATAAAGACGAATCCCAAAGGATCGATGTGATTTTGAAAGAAGCTGTTGAAGGGCTTCCGACGATAACCGTTATTCCTGTTGAGCGGGAAAACCCAGCCCATTCTATTATGCGGCAGGTAATTTCGAATAAAAAAATTAATAATCGTGAGAAGCTAGACGCTTATCAATATGAAGTTTACAATAAGATTGAATTAGACTTAAACAATATCGATTCCAACTTTACACAAAAAAGATGGTTTAAAAAGTTTGATTTCATTTTTGATAATATTGATACTACTGAAAGAAAACCGTATCTCCCAGTCTTCATGACAGAATCCTTATCTGATTATTATTTTCAACGTGAGCCGAAGAAAAACAAAGAAATTATTAAAGCGAATAGGGTATCAGGAGTCAATAATGAAAGCGTTTCTCAATTCACAGGAGATATGTATCAACAAGTGAACATATATGATAATCATGTACCTGTTTTCGGAAAAAATTTCGTTAGTCCAGTGGCTAATAATGGTTTTTCTTATTACAAATATTATTTATTGGATTCTGTTGAAGTAGATGGGTATTGGTGCTACCATTTAAAATTTATGCCTAAAAGAAAAGGAGAGCTGACATTTTTTGGTGACTTGTTTGTTCACGATACTACTTATGCGATTCGCCGAGTTGAAGGGACCATAGCGGCAGATGCTAATATTAATTTCATTAAAGAATTTAAGGTGTCGCAGGAATTTAGCCAAGTGGAGAAAGAGGTCTGGATGTTAACTAAGGACGAGCTTTGGATTGATTTCAACATAATTGATGGTGAAATGGGTTTTTACGGAAGAAAATTTACGTCGTATGATAATTTTGTAATCAATGAAAAGAAGTCTGAAGACTTTTACAGTGGAGCAGATAACATTGTTGTGCTCAATGATGCAATGGACAAATCGGATGAATTTTGGTTAGACAATCGCCATGATACGTTGAGCGCAAATCAAAAAGGAATTTTCGAGATGATGGATACTTTAGGGAATGTACCTATTGTAAGAACTTATATTGACGTTATCTCCATGTTAATCAGTGGGTGGAAAACAGTTGGCCCAATATCAATAGGTCCATATTCCTCTGTCTACAGTTACAATGCAGTGGAAGGCAATAGGTTCAGTCTTGGGATTAAAACGAATAGTCAATTCAGTGAAAAGGTAGAATTATCAGGTTATGGAGCTTATGGCTTATTAGATAAAAAATGGAAATATGGCGCGGGTACACGTCTTTTTATTACCAAAGAACCAAGGCGTGTTATTCAATTAGTTTACAAGAGTGATATAGAGCAGCTTGGTTTAAGCCAAAATGCATTTCGAACGGACAATGTTTTGTCCTCTTTTCTAAGAAGGAATCCCATGAACAAACTGTCTAATATAGATGAGTTCCGTTGCAGCTATATGCGAGAGTGGTTTGATGGCTTCTCAAGTACTCTTATGTTTAGAAGATCGCAATTTGGACCGCTAGGCATAATTCCTGCCTTTCAATTTACTGGAAACCCATTTCTAGATGATGGAAATTCGATTACAACCTCTGAAGTTGTATTCAGAACAAGATGGGCGCATAAAGAACAATTTCTATCGAATAATTTTGATCGGGTTAGTTTAGGAACAAAAAAACCAATCATTACTGCGCAGTTTACTTATGGATTCAAAGGAGTATTAGATAGTGATTATGAATACCAGAAGGCAATTATTGGTTGGAAGCATAAAGTACCATTAGGTATTTTGGGGAATTTTAAATATCGATTTGAGCTGGGTAAAGTTTGGGGGGCAGTGCCCTATCCTCTGCTAGAAATTCATTTAGGTAATGAAACCTGGACTTATAACAAATTGGCATATAATATGATGAATATTTCAGAATTTGTTAGCGATGAATACATCAGTGCTTCTTTTGAGCATCATTTTGACGGATTGTTTTTTAATAAAATCCCGATCATTAGAAAATTGAAATGGCGAGAAGTTGCCACCTTTAAAGCCATTTACGGAAGATTGAGTCCAAAGCATAGAAGAGAGATGGTTCTTCCCTATTTCACATCTTCGTTAAGTGAAAAACCATACTCTGAGGTTTCTGTAGGAATAGAGAATATTTTTCAGGTATTTCGCGTTGATGCCATTTGGCGCTTGTCATATAGAGACAATTCATTTGATGGAATTCAAGTGTATAAATTTGGGCTTCGATGCAAGTTTCAAGTAGATTTTTAAAAATGCCAAAACTTCCACAGGAATTTTGTGTAGGTACTGTCAAGCCAATGCTGAGAAGTTACACGAGAATTTAAAAGTGAACGTTAGAATCTTTAAGGTCACAATAAGAAATGTTAAGTTTACATAAATGGGCAAACTGAGAATAGATAAGATTAATAAATCCTACAAGGGACGTAAGGTTGTTAACGATGTTTCTGTTGAAGTAAATCAAGGTGAAATTGTGGGGCTTCTAGGACCAAATGGTGCAGGCAAAAGCACTTCCTTCTATATGGTTGTAGGCTTAGTGAAACCTGATTCAGGCAATGTTTACCTGAATGAGAAAAACATTACAGGAGTGCCTATGTACAAAAGAGCAAAAATGGGAATTGGTTATTTGCCGCAGGAAGTTTCTGTTTTTAGAAAATTATCTGTTGAAGATAATATCATGGCAATTCTTCAGGGCACAAAAAAGTCAAAAACAGAGCAGCGAAATCGGTTAGAAGAGTTGCTAGAAGAATTTAGCTTGAACCACGTACGTAAAAACAAAGGCCAGAACCTATCTGGCGGAGAGAAAAGACGGACAGAAATTGCGCGCGCGTTGGCAGTTGACCCGAGTTTTATTCTTTTAGACGAACCTTTTGCTGGAGTTGACCCGATTGCAGTAGAAGATATTCAAAAGATTGTTTATCAATTAAAAGAGAAAAATATTGGCATACTCATAACCGATCACAATGTTCAGGAAACACTATCAATAACTGACCGAACGTACTTGCTTTTTGAAGGTAGTATACTAAGAGCCGGTAATGCTGAAGAACTTGCCGAAGATCCGATTGTGCGAAAAGTCTATTTAGGACAGAATTTTGAACTTAGAAAAAGAGCTGATTATGCTGGTGATAACTCAAAAGAATAGCGCTCCATAATTTCATTGCAAAGCATTTTTTTGCAAGCAATTTCTACTTTTTCATTGGCTTGCTCTTCAGAATCTGTGTCCACATATAGAGTTACGTGTTTACCAATTCTTACATTAGAAATTTCACCTAAACCAATATTGCCCATACTTTGGGTTACCGCTTTTCCTTGAGGATCCAGTATAGCCTCTAATGGCATCACATCTATTTCAGCTTTAAATTTCATTTTTCTTTGTAAATAGGTTTTTAACTACTGATAATAATAAGTACAAAAGTATGATTATTGGCACACTTACAAAGATGTTTCCCATTAAAATTGCCCAAATTATTAGAAGACTGGACAACGCGAGAAATGTGAATCGAATTTGATTATTTTTCCAGCTCAAATTTTTGAACTTGAAAGAAAACATGCGCACGGGAACAAGCATTAAACTGGCCACTATTAGACAGGCAAAACCCACACAATAAGCCATAACGTCAAATAATTGGGTGGGTATTGAATTTTGGTCAATTCCAACTTCATCAATACTTGTTGTTAATCCGCTTAAAATTGGGGCAATAAATAGCAAAGAACCTGCGATGAAAAGTGCACAGCCAGGTGATGCAAGTCCTCTAAATTCAAATTGTTGTTCCACGTCAATGTTAAATTTAGCGAGTCTAAGTGCAGCGAAAACGGGGATTAAAAAAGCAATGAACGGAAAAATATCATCCAAATTAAATGATGGTCTATTCAATAAAGGTGTTAGGAGGTTTGTGTTATCAAGCATCATACTTTTAACCGAAGTTATTGCAGTTAAAAAGTGGTAGAGCAATAAGCCAGGGGCTACTCCAAATGTAACCATATCTGCAAGAGAATCGAGCTGCTTTCCAATATCTGATTGAACATTTAGTAGCCGAGCCGTAAAGCCGTCCAGAAAATCAAATAGTACTGCAATGAAAATACAATAGGAAGACAAAACAAATTCAGCATTAGCCGCATAGACGATACTAAAACACCCGGCGACCAGATTGAGACAGGTGATGAAGTTGGGTATTTGTTTGATTATAGACATTCGACCACAAAATAGGGATAAAACAGGCAATTTATTGGAAAAAATATTGTTTTAAGTAGCACTATTGACAGACAATCATAAAACTATTGTATTTTTAATAAAGGAATGAAAAACTTAACCACTTTAACTTTAGCACTACTGCTTACTTCATTTAGCTTTTTTGCTCAGGATGAAAATGGTGCTGACTTGGCCCCAAAATATTCCAATGAATTTCTTCAAATTGGTGTTGGTGCGCGCAGCTTAGGAATGTCTAACAGTGTTGTTGCTACTACCACAGATATTACCGCAGGATATTGGAATCCAGCAGGATTATTGTCTTTAAATGATGATTTACACGTTGGGTTGATGCATGCAGAGTATTTTGCCGGATTAGCAAAGTATGATTATGGGGCTTTTGCTAAAAAAATAGATTCAACGAGTGCGTTTGGAGTCTCCATGATTCGCTTTGGAGTCGACGATATTCCTAACACAACTGAACTTATTGATGCTCAAGGCAATATCGATTATGATAAGATAAGTACGTTTTCAGCCGCAGATTATGGATTCATTGTTTCTTACGCTCGCAGAATTAAAAACATTGATTTTGGTGCAAATGTTAAAATAGTGCATAGAAAAGTTGGAACCTTCGGTCGATCATGGGGTTTTGGAATTGATTTAGGAGCCAGATATGTTAAAAATGACTGGATACTTGGAGCAACGTTTAGAGATGTAACCACGACTTTTAATGCGTGGTCATATTCATTAAGTGATCAGATGATTGAAACGTTCACATTAACAGGTAATGCAATCCCTCAAAACTCGATAGAGCTAACATTACCAAGATTACTTCTTGGAGTCGCACGGAAAATTATGGTCAAAGAGAAATTTTCTATTTTACCAGAATTAGACTTTGATATTACTTTCGACGGGAAACGAAATACGCTTATAAAAACAGGCTTTGCAAGTATCGACCCACATGCTGGAATTGAATTGGGATACAATAATTTGGTATTCTTGCGGGGAGGAATAGGTTACCTTCAATACGAAATGGACGTAGGAGGTCAAGAAGTGCTCACTGTTCAGCCCAATATAGGAATAGGTGTGAAAATTAAAAGAATATCGTTGGATTACGCCTTAACGGATATAGGAGATGCATCGGTAGCTCTTTATTCTAACATTTTCTCACTAAAATTTGCACTGGTTAAACCTGATCCGAGCTAACTATGATGAAACCTTTATCAGCCGTACTATTCTTTTTTTTGCCACTTTTATCTTGGGCGCAATACGGTAATGAATGGATTGATTATAGTCAGAAGTATTATGAAATTCCGATAATAGAGACGGGGGTTTATCGAATTGATTACACGACACTTTCAAATGTGCTTTCCGAAACGGGTGATAATTTATCTAGTATCGATCCCAGGAACCTACAGCTTTTTGGAAGAGATCAGGAATTATATATTCATGTTGAAGGAGAGTCAGATGGCTCGTTTAATACCACGGATTACATCTTGTTCTATGCAAAAAAGAATAATACTTGGTTAGACAGCTCGTTATTTGACGACCCTTCTCTGATTATGAATCGAAATAAGTCGTTTACAAGTGACACGATTAGATATTTCTTATCCTGGAATAATTCAATAACAAATCGAAGAATCAAGGTAGAAACTGATGTTGATTTTTCCAGCTATACAGCAGCTGATTTTTGCTGGCGAACGAATGAAGTTTCGTCCAGTCAAGAATACTTTGTAGGAGAACAATATGAGGGCTTGTCTAGGTCCAGGTACGAATCGGCTGAAGGTTGGTCTGCATTCCGATATGGAATGGGTGGATCCCATAGCGCCTCGCTGAGTACGGCAAATGCATTTTATAGCTCATCCGCACCTTCAGCCTATGTAGAAGCTGTTTCTGGTGGTGCCAGTAACTCAAGTAGTTTGGTTGGGTTTAATCACAAGTTGGTAGTTTCTTACACGGATGGTTCGGGTACATCTATTACCGCGAAAGATACCGTTTACAGTGGTTATAAAGTTATTCGTTCGCTATTTAGCATTCCAAATGGTTCTATACCCTCGTCTAGTACACTTATTAAACACAAATCAGAAGACTTAGGTCAAATTTCTGATTACCAAACGGTTGGGGAAGTTCGGTTAACCTATCCTCATACATTTAATTTCGAAAATGCGAGCTGGTTCGAAATAGATATTGAACCTTCTTCGGCAGCACCGAAATCATTTATGCCAATAACAAACTTTAATGGTAGCAACCCGAATCTGTGGCTTTTCAGTGGAGATACAATTAAGCAGCTGGCATTGGTAAGCGGGGGAGGAACGACTAACGTTTTAGCTCCGAATAACGTAGCCGGAACACTGCAACATGCAATCATGTTTGATGATGCTCAAATTAAAGAGGTAACTGATTACAGTAGTTCTTCGTCTGCGATTAAAATTACTCCGGTGATGCGCAACGGGACATTTCGTGATATTGCTTCCGCAAACTTGGAAGATGCCTACCTCATTATAACGCATCGAAGTCTATACCCCGAGGCAATCGCTTATGGTGGTTACCGCGCAACCGATGATGGTGGAGGTCACGACACATTGGTCATTGATGTGGACGAATTGTATAGACAATTTGGTGGTGGGGTAGTGAAAAGTGGGCTCGGAATTAGAAGGTTTTGTTATTATGCCATTGATAATTGGCCTACGAAACCCGCAAATTTATTTCTGTTAGGAAAGTCCGTTATGGAAGCCTCGGAGGGAAATGCTGCTGTTGCTGCAAGCGTTACTTATGGCATTGTGCAAGGAACGGGCAGTGAATATGCTAAATGTCTTGTCCCCTCTATTGGTTACCCCAGTTCAGATGATTATTTTTCAAAGTCGAATACGGATGCCACATTAGAACCTGTAATACCTACGGGTAGACTTTCGGCAAAATTGCCTCAAGATGTTACGGATTATTTAAATAAGGTTCAAGCATTTGAACAAATGCAAGATTCATCCTCTCTTTATACTATTGAAGAAAAAGAGTGGCAAAAAAAGGCCATGCATTTTGGTGGAGGATCTACAGAATCTGAACAGTTATTACTCAAAAATTATTTAGGTAATTATGAATATGTTTTTGAAAATATTGGGAAATTTGGTGGCGATGTTGACACCTATTTAAAGGTATCTTCAGATCCAATTACTCCGGTAATCTTTGATGAAGTAAATCAGAATCTTCAAGATGGAGTTTCATTGATTACATTTTTTGGTCATGCTAGCACAGAGGGATTTGATCAAAATATTGATAATCCTGATAATTGGGGTAATTATGGCAAATTCCCATTGGTTATTGGATTAGGATGTTTCGCAGGAGATGTGCATCAACCATCGACCACTAGTGCCAGTGAAAAATTTGTTATTCTGCCTGATCAGGGAGCAATTGCATTTTTATCTACGGTTAAAATTGGTTTCACTAATGGATTGAACAGTTTTACTAGTGAATTTTACAATGGATTTTGCGACACGTTGTATGGGGAGTCAATTGGTAGGATATCCCAGTACGCAAAATCATCCTTAAGCAGCAC
>JABJPZ010000152.1 GCA_018663635.1 Crocinitomicaceae bacterium | reverse complement strand
TGTTTTATCTAATTTATTATTGATATCTACGTAAGCACTAGACTCTGTGTATTTAAGGGCCAGGTCTTCTAGCTCCGTTTTTATTGCATACAATCCAAGCCTGTGGGCGAGAGGAGCATATAGAAAATGTGTTTCAGAAGCAATTTTAAGTTGCTTATCGCTACGCATTGACTCCAGTGTTCGCATGTTGTGAAGACGGTCAGCCAGTTTTATTAGTATAACCCTTACATCTTCTGGTAAAGTAAGAATCATTTTACGAAAATTTTCCGCTTGCTGAGATGTGTTTAAATCGAATACACCAGAAATTTTTGTAAGACCATTAATGATTTTTCGGCATTGCTCGCCAAACATGTTTTCGATATCATCTAGTGCAATTTCGGTATCCTCTACTGTATCATGGAGGAGTGCGCAGGCAATAGCTTTCGGACCTAAGCCGATTTCCTCAGCACAAATCCTGGCTACAGCAATAGGGTGAAAAATATAAGGTTCACCAGATTTTCTGCGCATATCTTTGTGCGCATTTACAGCAACATCAAATGCTTTTCTAATAAACTTGGTGTCTTCTTTTGAACGATCAACTAGTATTGAACGCAGTAGCCCACGATAAGCATTGAGAATTTCATTATTTTCTTTTTCTAAATCTATTGCCACGAATCTTCATTCTTGTAATTTAAATATAGAAAAGTCAGCTATAACTGAAGTAGATTAAAGTAAAATTTTACTAATTACTAGCAATAATTAAATTTTAAAGAACGAATACTACTATTTAGTAGGTAGAATTTTTGTCGATACTTCACCAAAACCTACTCTTATACCATCCTTTTCTGCGTGACCTCGCATGATAACTGTGTCGAGGTCTTGTATAAATTTGCGTTCTGAGCCATCTTGCATAGCAAAAGGTTTAGTTCCTTTCCAACTGATTTCCAACATGGAACCAAACTGGCCTTCTTCAGGTCCAGAAATAGTACCGGACGCCAATAAGTCACCAGCATGAATGTCACATCCGTTAACCGTATGATGAGCAAGTTGTTGCTGCATATTCCAATACATGTGTTTGTAATTTGAATTACAGACAATCGATTCTGTTGATCCTTCAGGTTGAATGGCCACTTGCAGATTAATATCAATATGATGATCTCCATCATAATCTAAGTATGGCAGAACTTTAGGGTCTTGCACAGGTCCTGGGACACGGAATGGCTCTAATGCATCTAGGGTGACAATCCAAGGTGACATAGAAGATGCAAAATTTTTGGCTAAAAATGGTCCGAGTGGAATATACTCCCATTTTTGAATATCTCTAGCAGACCAATCGTTGAATAAGCACATGCCAAAAATATATTCGTTAGCTTCCGCAGTAGAAATTGAGTCACCTAAAGGCTTTCCTTCTAAAGTGATGAAACCCATTTCCAATTCAAAATCTAACAATTTACACGGTCCAAAAACTGGTGGGTCATTATCCGTCGGTTTTTGCTGTCCTTTTGGGCGATGAACAGGTGTCCCTGAATTAATTACTGAAGATGCGCGGCCATGATAGCCTACTGGAATGTGTTTCCAATTAGGCAATAACGCATTGTTAGGATCTCGAAACATGCAGCCCACATTGTATGCGTGTTGTTCGCTTGAATAAAAGTCCGTATAGTCTCCAATTTTTATTGGTAAATGCATGCTCGCATTTCGCTGGTCTATAAGAATGATATCGGCTTTATTTGCTATATCGCTACCTTCCAGAAGAAGGTCTGAAATTTTGTTACGCAATTCACATAGCAAGCTTTTTCCTTTGCCCATCATTTGGTTCAAAGTTGCTGCGGCAAAATCAGACTGATGAAAGCCGCTGTTCTTTAGAAGCCCTAGTTTTTCGACAGCCGAAAGGTCGAGAATCTGATTGCCTATGGCAACTCCGACCCGTTTTCCACCAAGCCCTTCAGAGAATATACCAAAGGGGAGGTTTTGTATGGAGAAATCTGAATTGTTAGGTACGAATACCCATGATTTTCTTGAAGGGTCGTTAGCTCTATTCATTGAAATAAATTTTGGCAAATGTAAGTACTAAGTTGAAGCGATGCAGTCTTTTTTTAAATAAATTGCAGAGATTTGAAAGAAGTTCATTTTCCATATGTAAAAGGTCTGATCATGATTTGTTTGTTAACATTTCATTTTGCTTGCACGTATTTCTACACTGCGCCAGATACATTCAACTCTGTAAAAATGGAAATCATTTCTGCTCGTTATATTAATCCATTTTTCCATCAGTATTGGGCGTTGTTTGCTCCGAATTTACCGGACTACAACGTCGTAATTGAAGTTTCCGAAAAGGAAGGTGTTTGGCGAAATATTTCCCATGAAATTTTAGAAAACCACTATTCATATAGAATTACGGAAAAAGGCAGATTGGCTTTGGCTTTTACAGGAATTGCTAGGTGGGCGACATGGGAATGTGCTGTTGGTAGGGTAAATGAAAAAGATCCAGAGAAGTATCAACATATTTTAAAAGACCTCTGTCGGGGTTATTTACGCATGAATCCTACTGATGATTTGCGAATTCGATTGACCAAATACGACTTATACTCAGCTAAAGAAGGAGAATTTATTTTTTGAAAAATCCCATTAAAATATTAGCTCACTTTAATAGGCCATTTACAGAAGAACGCAATGTGCTTTTTTTGCGTTATGGTGTACTATTTTTTTGTGTCGTAAATGCAATTCATAATGTCATATTGTTGGAATATTGTTGGGGAGAATATAAAATGTCACCAACATTATCGATAGGTAAGTTCTCTTCCAATTTTGTTAATCTTTTAAATGAAGGTGGAACAGCGTTTGCTATCCTTCTTATTATTATTCAGCTACTGTGTTTAACCGGGGCAATCTTCTTAAAATACAAGAGGATTTTAACTTTTATTGCTTATATCGCTACGGCAAATCTCGTTAATTCTACTTATTTGATGAACTCAGGTGGTCATCACGTGATTTTGCTGGTCCTGTTTTTCCTTTCACTAATAAATGAAGAGCATACTCTAGATAATTCTTGGCCCAATGCAATAAATAAAGCCGCCATGATTGCTATAAAAATACAGGTTTGCATGATTTATTTTATTTCATTTTTGTACAAAATCATTGGAGAGATATGGTTGGACGGTTCCGCACTTTGGCAGGCGCTGATGTTAGATGAATATACGCTGCCAATTTTTAAAGAGTGGTTTACAAGTAATAACTATATACTCGTTTTTAGTACTTATTTTGTTCTTGCTTATCAAATTCTATTTCCCATTTTAATATGGGTGAAAAAAGTTAGAAAATGGGTGCTGTTATTCGGAGTAGGACTTCATTTATTCATAGCATTTGGACTAGGCTTGTTTACTTTCGGTATTGCTATGATCGTAGCCTATTTTGCGTTCTATGTTCCTGTAAATAAAATAGCTTTTAAGCGGATAAGATCATTTATCGACTAGAATTTAAATAGTGGTCTTGATGACATCATATCGTTTACCCTAGATTGTACTTTTTTAATGATTGAATCGTTGTTTGGGTTGCATAAAACTTCATCAATTAATTGCACGATTTCGGGCACCTCATTTTCATTTACTCCACGTGTAGTAATTGCGGGTGTTCCAACCCGAATTCCTGAGGTGACAAAAGGAGATTTGTCGTCAAAAGGAACCATATTCTTATTGACAGTTATGTCTGCTTTCACCAATGCGTTTTCAGCATCTTTTCCAGTAATGTTTTTCGATCGTAAATCGATGAGCATAGAATGATTGTCTGTGCCTCCTGAAATCACTTTGTATCCCTTATTCACAAATTCATTTGCCATAAAAGTTGCATTTGTAATAACTTGCTTACAATAGGTTTTGTATTGGGGTTGCAAGGCTTCACCAAAAGCTATTGCTTTGGCAGCGATTACATGTTCTAATGGGCCACCTTGCGTACCCGGAAAAACTCCAGAATCGAGCAAAGAAGACATCATTCTAATAGTACCATTCCTAAGTGTTTTACCCCATGGGTTTTCAAAATCATTCCCCATCATTATCACGCCACCTCTTGGACCTCTAAGTGTTTTGTGTGTAGTAGTTGTCACAATATGACAATGGTTAATTGGGTCATTCAATATTTTGGAGGCAATCAAACCTGCTGGATGTGAAATGTCTGCCAATAAGATTGCGCCAACAGAATCAGCAATTTCTCTGAATCGTTCAAAATCCCAATCTCTCGAATAGGCAGATGCACCACAAATAATCATTTTGGGTTTGTGTTCAATTGCTTTAGCTTCAACGTTATCCAGATTTATAATACCCGTTGATTCTTCTACACCATAAAAGGTGGGGTTATACAATTTTCCAGAAAAATTTACCGCAGAACCATGTGTAAGATGGCCACCATGATTTAAATCGAATCCTAAAATGGTATCACCAGGATTTAAACATGCAAGCATGACGGCAGCATTGGCCTGAGCACCAGAATGCGGTTGTACATTTGCCCACTTTGCTCCAAAAAGTTCTTTTAAACGGTCTATTGCTAATTGTTCCACCTGGTCCACAATCTCGCAACCTCCATAATACCTCTTGTTGGGCAATCCTTCTGCATATTTATTGGTTAAAACAGAACCCATGGCTGCCATTACCTGATCACTTACAAAATTTTCTGAAGCAATGAGTTCAACTCCAGAAATTTGTCTTTTTTTCTCAGCTTCAATCAAACTGAATACTATTTTATCCTTTTGCATTTGATATAGGTATTAAAAGTCGTGGCAAAGATAGAATTTATAAGCGATAAAATGCTCATTATTCTTTTAATGAAGCGATTCGATTAAGCACTTAGAGATAGGTGTTTTTATGGTTAGTTTTGTTACTTTCGCCCATAGAATGAAAGAAGGTTGGGATTACACCATAAAATCAAAACGTACGGCTTGGAATTTCGAGTTTAAAGCACTTTGGAAGTATAGGTACTTAATTTTACTCTTTTTTAAACGAGATTTTGTTGCCAATTATAAGCAGACTGTGCTGGGCCCATTGTGGTTTGTCATACAACCCATATTAACAACTGTTATATTTACTTTTGTTTTCGGAAACCTAGCGGGACTCGCTCCTGAAGGAGTTCCCGATGTCTTGTTTTTTATGTCTGGTATTGTCATTTGGAATTACTTTGCAGATGTATTTGTGAAAACATCAAATATTTTTCGACAGAATGCCAATATATTTGGTAAAGTATATTTTCCGAGAATGGCAGTTCCAATATCTGTAATGTTAGCAAGCATGCTAAAATTTCTCGTCCAGTTTTTGTTGTTAATCGTCGTGTTTTTATACTACTGGTTGAATGGGGAAGTAGATCCTAATTTTGATTTTATTGCTCTTACACCTTTGAGTGCTATTGTACTTGGCATTATGGCCATGGGATTAGGTAACATTACCTCTGCGTTAACTGCTAAGTACCGAGATTTTACGCATTTAGTGGGCTTTGGTGTTCAACTTTTGATGTATACAACTACCGTTATTTATCCACTTTCGAAAATAATAGAATGGGCGAATGCATCGGAAGCTTTAGGCGATTTTAGCTATCAGAAGGTTATTGTTCTTGCTAATCCCGTTACTAGTGTTATTGAATCCTTTCGAGTAGGTTTTTGTAATCATGGGTTAGAAATTTTTAATTGGAATTATTATTGGTATTCAATAGGTTCTGCACTAGTTATATTTTTAGTTTCGATTGTAATATTTAATAAAACGGAGCAAAATTTTATTGATACGGTCTAATGGAAGTTTTACGAATTAAAAATATTTCAAAGCAATATAAACTCGGTGAGATAGATCGAATGTCTTATTTCGGAGATATTAAGAGGTCATTTAAGAAATTAGTAGGCATATCCGTTAGTCAGTATGAAAAAGCAGAGGTTAATGATCGCAGTGTCAGAGGTAATTCCAATTATGTATGGGCATTAAATGAGCTTTCATTTAGTGTGAATAAAGGAGAGGTTCTGGGTATTGTTGGTCGAAATGGAGCAGGGAAATCTACGTTATTAAAATTGTTGTCACGTGTTACGGGTCCAACAACTGGAACCATTCAAGTTAAAGGTAGAATGGCTTCTTTATTAGAGGTTGGTACTGGTTTTCATCCTGAATTGACAGGAAAAGAAAATATTTTCTTAAATGGAGCTATTTTAGGTATGGCTAAAGAGGAGATAGAAAGCAAGTATGATGAGATTATTTCTTTCTCGGGGGTAGCGAGATACATTGATACACCGGTAAAAAGATATTCGTCGGGCATGTATGTGAGGTTGGCTTTTGCTATTGCGGTTCATTTGGAACCCGAAATACTAATCATCGATGAGGTTTTAGCAGTAGGTGATGCTGATTTTCAAAAAAAATGCATAAAAAAAATGCGAGAGATAGCTCAATCTGGCCGCACCATTTTATTTGTGAGCCATAATATGTCTACTGTTCGAGAGCTTTGTTCTAGGGCAATACTGCTTGATAAAGGGGGAGTTGTATTAGATGGTGATACAGAACAAGTGGTGCAAGAATATCTCACAGGGGGTCATTCTGATTCTCACTTTGGTTTAATTCCAGCCGCTTACCCCAGAACAATTGTCAATAAAAATAGACTTGAAATTAGGTCAATTAACTTGCATAATGAATCTGGTGAAGACAATGACCGCTTTTTTTATCAAGAAAAAATCACAATTAAGGTAAAGATTAATGTGCTAAACGATTTAGGTATCGATTACATTTGTTTGGCATCTTTCGGGGATCAAATTCATGACAGGATTAGTTATCATTCTTCAAATAATGATTTGATTTCAGAAACTCATCAAGCATTAGACAAAGGTGAGTATGAATTTGAGTTGGTCACCCATCAATCTTTACTTCCTGGAAGTTATCATGTTAATTTTAGCGTACTGGATACAATGGGTTATCCTTATGATGGAGTATCAGGTTATGGCTCGTTTGAAATATCGGCATTAGGAAGAAACAAAAATTTAAAATATTCATGGTCGAAATCATTGGGAGCAGTAGCATTTAATAATGAGTTTAAAATAAATCGAATAAAATGAAATTGGAAAACGCAAGGGTACTCGTAATTGGAGGTGCAGGATTTATTGGTGGATTCGTTGTAACCGAATTACTAAAACATCCGGTTAAAGAAGTGGTGATTTATGATAATTTCGCAAGGGGCAAGCAAGACAACATTAAGGATGCGCTTGAGGACTCGCGTTGTTCTGTTTTTCCTTTGGGTGGTGATGTGCGTGAGACAGACATTCTTAATGCTGCAATGAAAGGTGTTGATTTTGTATTTCACTTAGCAGCCATGTGGTTGTTGCATTGCAAAGACTTTCCTCGAACAGCTTTTGATGTCAATATTGCTGGAACATTTAATGTGCTTGAAGCATGTGTGAATAATAACATTAAAAAATTGATTGCTTCTTCTTCTGCTTCTGTTTATGGAGATGCTGTTCAGGTGCCGATGACAGAAGACCATCCGTTTAATAATAAAAACTTTTACGGGTCTACGAAAATAGCAGGGGAAGCCATGTGCACAGCCTTCAACGATCGCTACGGATTAGAAGTTATTAGCCTCAGATATATGAACGTATATGGTCCAGGACAAGATCAACATGCGGTTTACAGTGGAGTTGTACCGATTATGTTAAATAAAATTGATGAAAATCAAGCTCCACAAATTAATGGAGATGGATCGCAAGCGTATGATTTTATCTATGTAGAAGATGTGGCGCGATGTAATATTGCGGCTTTAGAATCTGATGTCAAACATGGAAACTATAATGTGGGAACAGAAGTGCAAACAACGATTAAGGAATTATGCGATACTATTTTAGAGTTGAAGAAGTCGTCTTTAGAAGTAGTGTATAAACCTTATTCGGCTGATGATGCGCGTGCTTTGGTACAGAACAGAATTGGGTCTGCGAAAAAGGCAGCTGAAGAACTTCACTTTAATTATAAGTTTTCACTAGAAGAGGGGCTTCAAAAATTAATCGACTGGCGAAATGAAACCATGAATTTAGCTCAGTTACAGGAATAGATACTGTCACATTATAGTGAAGAATATTTCAGGGGTAAAAATAAACTTAAAGTAGGATGTCGAAACGAACAATATACATATCGCAACCGGTAACTGGAGAAGATGAATGGCAGGCTACTCAGGAACCCATAATGAGTGGATGGCTTACTGCTGGCCCTAAAGTTCGGGAGTTTGAAGAACTTTTTTCGAAAAGGCACAAGGTTGATCATGCGTTGGCTGTTACAAGTGCAACAACCGCCCTTCATTTGGCACTTGTTGCATTAGAGATTAGGCCTGGAGATGAGGTTATAGTGCCTGCTTTTACCTGGGTTTCAACCGCAAACGTAGTAGAATATTGCGGAGCAAAAGTAATTTTTGCAGATATAAATTCTAGGACTTTCAACATTGATCCCGAATCAGTAAGAGATAAACTTACCGAGAATACCAAGGCAATTATTGCCGTCCATCTTTTTGGTTATTGTGCTGACATGGTTGCTTTAAAACAAATTGCCGGAACTATTCCGATTATTGAAGATGCAGCATGTGCTGCAGGAGCGTCATTAAATGGTGTTCCCGCAGGTGGATTGGGTGATATAGGTTGCTTTTCCTTCCATCCAAGAAAATCTATAACTACAGGAGAAGGAGGAATGATTACCACCAACAATGAGACCTACGCTAGTTTAATGGGGATGTTAAGAAATCATGGAGCATCGCTTTCTGAAGAACAAAGACACCATGGGCCAAGACCCTATTTTTTACCTGAATTTAATTTGCTGGGATTTAATTACAGAATGACAGATTTACAAGGCTCGGTAGGTTGTGTTCAAATAAAGAAACTAGACCAATTTATTGATGAAAGAGCAAAGTGGGCTGCCTATTACCGTAAAGAGTTAGCATCTCTGGATTGGATTCAATTGCCAATTGAAGAGAAAGGTTATCAACATGGATGGCAATCTTTCGCGACATTAATTGATGAAT
>JABJPZ010000151.1 GCA_018663635.1 Crocinitomicaceae bacterium | reverse complement strand
TATATCGTGAGCATCCATATTGGCAAGAGCCATTTTCTGTTTAATGTTGGTAGCAAAACACGACCCCAAAAAAAGGGTTTTGGTGTTAAAGTCTATTTGGAAATCCGAGTTATTCGGAAATACTTCGGTTCTAAATTGCATGCGTGATAAACTATTTTTTTTAAGGTGATTAATTAACGACTCGAAAAACTGACTACAAATATACCATTGACAGATTATATAATCGACCCTATGTACCGTTCAATTCATACTTATTACCTTAAAATCCTTCTTTTCAGTACATGAATAAAGCATTTTCCATCATATTAGGCTGCCCCCCGCTTCTCAATTCTACTAAAGCTTCTAATCAAAAAGAAAATAATGAAACATTGTAAAACAATAAGGACATAATTCAAAATGCTTATCTGAATTTTAGGTTCAACAATTTCAAAACCAACTTTTAGGGTTTCATAGAATAGAAAAGAAGCTGCCAAACCCAACAAATAACCGAGTTGCTTATTGAAGTCAATTTCACCTAATAATTCCTTATCCTGAGCAACAAGTGTCTCGGCTCTAACCAAGTATCCTCCAAACGTAAATGTAAATTGATAACCGATATATATTAGTAAAGCACTGACTAAAGAGAACTGTAATAAAACGAAGATAATTACTGTGAATAACATCATCAATTCAACCATTAATGAGATGTAATAAAAGCTTTTTATGTTGAGTAATTTGTCATAAAATTTGGCAATAATTAACATGGCAATAGCCAAGAAAATTCCACCTGCAGAATAGACAAGAGGGTCTAAGGGGTCGTATATCGTAAAAAGCATTCCAATCGATAACCCAGTAAATGAGGAATTAAATAGCTTATACCACAAAAAGGACTTGGTGTTTAATCTCATGGTTTTGGCAGTGTTTTATACGAGTTAACATCTTTGTAAACGGGTAAATTGCTCAAAAGTATTAATTCACGAATGCTCTCCAATTGTTTCAGCGCTGTTAATTCTGAAAACGTTGAATCGAATTTAATTTTCGCATATGGATTAGGATATAAACTCATTTTCTCGCATTCAAAACAAATGGAGATTGAAGCTATAGGCTCATCCTTATCATTGAAATAAATCAGTCCATGTCTTGGTATAAAACATTTAGATAGGCCTAAAATTAAACTCGACAAATCCTGCTTCATAATCCCCTGGAGGAGAATTAGTTGGTTTTTTTCCAACTTTTTTCCGTTACCCTTAATAGAAGGTGCATACCCTTTATCATCCCAGATTTGCCTGTCTGGTCTATCGTTTGATTCATCGATATTGAACAGATACAGTTTGACATAGCTGTATGCGAGATCTGGAAAGTTACTTACTTGAGCTGTTGAAACAATTTGTGAAATATGAAGTAAAAGAATACACGCAATTGCCTTTTTCATTCGTTTTCTTTAATTGAATATTTGTTCGTTTTACACGGTATCAGTGCTCTTACTTCTATTCAATACCCGCCCGAATTTAACACAAAGATGTTAACACCTTACGGATAATTCAGTGGAAACTATCAGTAAATTTTAATTAATTAGTTTTTGTGGGAAAGAATATCTTGATAATTATAGCCGTATTTGCAATTAGCTTCACAAAAGCTGGTGCTCAGGATTCTAAATTAGACAAGTTAGAAATGTATTATGATCAAGGTCATTATCGATTAACCTTAAGAAAAAGCAAGAAATTACTTAGAGATAGTTCGTATAAAGACCATCCACTACCCTATATGTGGAAAGCACTTAGTACTGCAGGGATAGGCATTAAAAAAAGTAAAACTTTAACCAGTAGGTTAATCGAATCTTCAGATTATTTCCAAACTTTCACACAATTTGAAAATGCAGGTTATTACCAACAAACTTATCGTTCTGAAATCTTAAATTATCAGGAGCTTTTTCTAAATCAAATTGCTGAACTGAAACCAAAAAAATCAAAGTTAGCGAAGGAATTATTCTTCGTCTATCAAGGTACATTTGATGATCCAATTGTATTTGAAACAATTGAATTATTGAAAAATCCTGAAACAATTCCTCCTTCTTCAAAAATAAGTAGCAAAAAACTACGGAATAAGGTGGTTAGCGAAGCCAAAAATCATCTTGGAGTACCCTACAAATGGGGAGGAACAACGAAAAAAGGATTTGATTGTTCCGGCTACACATCCTATGTCATGGCTAAAAACGGCATTACTATTCCGCGTATAGCAAAAGACCAAAGTAAAATCGTCACTAAAGTAAATACAAAAAAAGTGCAACCTGGAGACCTGATATTTTTCGGGAATGGTGCTAAAGTAACACATGTAGGAATTATTGTTTCCAAGCCCGGAGAGGATCTAAGTATGATTCATGCCTCTTCGTCTAAGGGAATTATGATTAGTAACGTAGAATCATCATCCTATTGGAAAAAAAGAATGCTTTTCATGGGAACTGTAATTGAATAACTTATGAAAATAACGCAAATTATATTAGTCAGTCTGTTAATTTCTACCGCTTCATTGGCCATCGGTCATGATAAAAACAAGATTGAATCTAAACCACCCGTTCCAAAGAAAATGGTGACGTTAATAATTGATGCTGGCCATGGAGGACATGACCCCGGAAATCTAAACGGCTCCAAGGGAATGATGTTAGAGAAAGACCTTAACCTAACTATCGCAAAAAAACTAGGCGATTACATCGAAGAATTTCTAAATGGTCAAGTAAACGTAATTTATACTCGAGATAAAGATCAATTTATTGCATTAGAAAATCGAGTTTCCGTTGCAAATAGTAAAAAAGCGGATTATTTCATCAGTATTCATTGCAATTCCAACAACAAAACAGTTACAAACGGAACGGAGACTCACGTGCACAACGCCAACAGCACAGTCGGCATTAATTTAGCAAATGAAATCCAAAATCAGTTTTTAAATCGTGCTGGCCGAAACAGCAGAGGTGTGAAAATTAAGCATGACAGAGGATACAACTTGATGGTTTTAAAAGATTCCAAAATGCCAGCAGTTTTAGTCGAGTGTGGATTCATGTCGAATGTAACGGAAGAGGCTTATTTAAATTCTGACAAAGGTCAATCCTTGATTGCATCTGCTATTTTCAGGGCATTTAGAGATTACATTGAAAAAAGACATGGTATCAAGCAGAACAGCCACGGTGCTATTCAAAAAACCAAAACGCCCAGATACAAAATACAAATCCTGGCTTCGAATACGCCAGTAGCTATTGATATGCCTGATTTTAAACTGATTGGAGCAAAAATAGAAGAAATAAAACTTGAAGGAAATACATTCAATTACAAGTACTATGTAGGAAATTTTGAGAACAAGAAAGAGGCTAGAAAAATGCTAAAGAGGGTTCTCGAATCGCCATTTAAAGATGCATTTATTATGCGATTTGATTAAACTGTTAATTTGGTGTCATCGATAAAAAAAACACTCCCTTTATAGAAATACCAGGCACTTATCGCCATCAACACATGACTAATATCCATATAATTAAACCAACGTCCGATACACAGCTGACTTAAAAAAATAGCTGCACCCACAAGAGAAAAACCTATTCCTTTTAAAAAAAATGTACTGCCTTTTCTTTGCTGTCGTAACAGAATGTACAGGTAAAAAGCACCTGTAACCCCAAGAATGCCATAAGCAGAATGAACCAATACATATAAAAAGTTCAGCTTATAGCAAGCAAAAATCATAAATACAAGTAATTCAAGAATGTTAACCCACTTAAAGTATCGTACATATTTAGGGTGAATAGTGCTTGCAGCCAAATTTATTGCTGTACGTTCGGCAAAAGCCACGGCTATCATGCTTATGCACCAATAAGGTGTTTTCCAAAGATCCGATAATGCGTAACTAAATGCATGACCAAAAAAGGCACCGAGAAATGTTGATACCCCCATTAAAATAAAAAATTGCTTAAAATAAAGACGAACCGATGTCTTATTTTGCTTGTTTTTAAGCTTATAAAAAGCATAAAAACAAACGACACTAATTAAAATGTCTGTTAAAGCAGTGATTGGCTCATCGATTCTTAAGGTGCCAAAATAAATAGTTGGATTCTGTAATTCCTCTGAAACAAACATCTATACTAATTTATAAAATTGCGGTATCTTTTGCCTAATCCTGACAACCTAATCAGTAAGAAATTTCATCTAACGCATTATTATAAACTGCTCAATAGCAAGCATTTGTTGCTGAGAAGTTATGGCAACCACATAGCTTCCTTCCGGAAAATTTGTGCTATTTATTTCATGAGTATTAGTCAGAGGTGATAATTTTTCAGTTAAAACCCGTTTACCAAGCACATCATAAATCGTCAATAAAGCTTCCTTGTTATCTATTCCCGCAAAGCTAACTAAGAGCTTTTCATCCACAGGATTTGGAAAAATTTGAAATGAAATTAGATTGTTTACCGGTATGTTAAATGCTGATTCCAACCCAATATCGTCTAAGGCAATGTCGCTCTGGTAATCCATCCCCGTAACACCTCTAAATCTGATATTGATGACCTGACCTTGATAATTAGCTAAATCAAGTAGCGTATGACGCCAGGAATCCCCTTGATCTCCACTGATTGTCCAAACATCAAGATCATACTGGACACCATCAAAAACATCAACATGTAAAGAACCCATATCTGCACCACTCATGTGAAACCAAAATGACAAATAGGAAGGTCCTACACTATTCAAATCTATACATGGCGATAAAAGCGTAGCGACTTGGTTACTGCATCCACCAGACGCTTCTGTAAATAAATAGTTACCTAAAGAATTACCCAACGTGTGATCAAAGTCTGGTCCAGTACTACCTGATGGTGTTCCATTATTATCTGTTCGCCAATCTATATCATCTACAGTGCTGTTATTTTCATTCTTCCAATCTGACCCAAGGCTGCATATAGTTACGCCACAGTCATTTAAGCTACCACACGCAGTAAAATCATCAAAGTCTTGCATCCAAGCACCTGAAATCGTTGAACCCGCATCAACAGCTGTGTTCACAGCTAATGTATCATCACCAAAAAATTGATCTAATGGGTGCCCGGTCCAAGCGATAAGGTTGTGCATTCCAACAGCAGATAGGTTAGCATTAGTGGTAAAAACAAAAACTGTATCAGTTCCAGGTTGCAACGAATCCATGATTATTTCAGAAACTATTGCTCCACCGTTTAACTGAAAAGAAACAGGGACATCAGCAACGGCATCCAGGCCAACATTAGAGACTTTAATAATGACGGGGGTATTGCCAACATCGTGACAATCAAAAACAGTTCCTTGCATAGGAGATTCAATAGACGACACCTCAATATTGTATTGTAATGCACAATTAAAAATGCCGGGCACTTTTTGAATTGCGTTAGCCCTCTGCCCTTCCCCGCCATTTGGAAGAATTGCTTTTACACTAAACCAGTCCTCTTCACTAAATACATGTCCATGAATCACCGCACTGTTCACACTGGTTCTGGTAATAGAATCCATGTATTCAACACCAAGCTGACTTACTTCGTATTCGGAAACTCCAGCAATAGCAGTCCAGCTTAGCTTCAACGAATCGGCACAAACCCAATCCAAAACAATATTCTGAGGCGTTTCTGAAATTACAAAATTCGAAATAGAGGTAGCCAGTAACGAACCTCGTGAAACTCGAATCAGTGCACGTTCACTTAAACCATTGGGCACAGTCCATTGATAGGTTCTAATCGATCCGGGAACAGTAGATGACAGAAGGCTGTAAGTCGCACCATTATCAATAGATACTTCTATGCTAAAATCTCCCGAAACATCATGAGCATCCCATCTTATAAAATCTTGTTCTCCAGCAATTAAAGACTCTCCACCTGAAGGATAAGTTACAATTATTTCATCCTGTACAAATTCCCAGGTTAAGTAATATTTTTGACTTCCAAAAGGGACTGAAAAACCTGAAACATGTACCATGTAATTACCAGCAGATCCAGACACTATTCTGACCTGTTCCATATTATTTAAACTGTCTCTACCAGGTGCTGCATTAGCACTAAGAGAGGCCACATTAGATGTAGGATCTAACACCAACGGCAAGTAAATAGCAGCTCCTGGATCTTCCACAGTCATATCTAAGTCATTAATCAAAACAACAGAAGAAGAAGGAGAAGCCGCATTCTCCATCCAATACAACATCACACGTATTTCTTCGACTCCCGCAGGAACACTTAAAACATGTGTGTTTACATCACCATGAATAACGCTATCTAAAATAAAATTACCCTGCTCCAAAACGGTAACGGCTTTGTCTGCATTAACTCTACCCCATCCAAAAGAATAATCCGGACCTGGGTTACCCAAGTCTTCTGCAGTATTTAACATGCACGCCTTTATTAAACCTGAATTAGGATTATTGCCACCATTTAACTCCCGATAGGCTTGGTATAGCAAGGCAGTAACTCCCGCTATTCCCGGGGAAGCTGCAGATGTACCACCACCTGGTGAGTAAACATTATTCGGGTCTGTTGACAATTGACCAATACCATTAGCCGCAAGGTCTGGTTTTAATCTTCCATCGGCAGAGGGCCCACGAGAACTTGACGACTCTAGATTATCGCTTTCATTCAAATTAGCAGTAGCAATAACATTTTTACCAATTTTATGCCCACCAGTAATGTTCCCGAAACTTCCACCAGCACCATAGCCGCAATCAGAACCACCGCTGTTGCCGCACGAAAATACTTGTATCAAAGATGGATTATTAAATACCTCATTATCAACTTGTTCTGTAAGTGCAGTGTATCCAGCATTGCATCCGTTTCCGTAAGAAGAATTAAAAATCATCACTTGATCGTTTTGATGAAGAGTAACTGTGTTAGGTAAAGTACCATCGTACTGCCTAACATGAATAAAAGAACCTGGAGCCATTCCACGCATTGTTGGATCTAAATTACCTGCACCGCCTAAAATTCCTGCAACCATGTCGCCATGCGTTCCTGTAAAGTCTGTTGCCACATCGCTTTGCTCCGTGCGCCCCTGAAAATCAATGTGTGGCCCCACATATCCGTCATCGTTAACACAGATTCCTACGCCTGTGCCATCGTAACTTCTTCCAATGGAAGATTGTTGAAGCCTATTTACGCGATGTAAAGTTCGACCAAAGTCATGTTCAGGTAATCCAGGTTCAGGCGCAAGGTCAATATAACGTACATATTTGTTATTACTCAATTTGTTAAAGTCTCGATTCTTGACAGTACCATAAATCAAATTGGAATGCGAGACAATTAACTCAACGTTTATAAGAGTGCTAATTTTAGCCATCGCAACTGCCAAATCAATTCCCGAATGAATTTTTATCACCACAGAGGCAACACCTTTCTTATTGTCCGTTCGCAGTGTATATTCATTTTTGATTCGAGACAAAAACTTCATTGATATAGGTAATTCAATAGAACTCCGTACACCTAGATCAATAAGCTGCTCTGGCAAAAGATGAGCCGGTATTCTTGCTACAAAAGCATTTTTTGGAATATATTCATCTAAGCTAATTCCAAGCGATGTTAATTGCTCGTGGACCGATAAACTTGGTGTAGTATTGAATTGAATCAATCGATAAACTTGTCCATTGATTATATCAGAAGCCAATTTGTCTTTATTATCGATAACAATATTTTCTTCCAAATAAATAGGGCCATCATCCAAAAGAACAGGATACGCTTTGTCTTGCCCCGATGAAACCTTACTAAGAAACAATAATAAAACCAGCCATTTCGGCCCTAAAACTCGAATCATAATCAATATTTTGTCTAATGTAAATAAACAAGAAAGATGTGTCAATAGCAGAGTCTAATACGTTACTATTGATTCGTCAGATGACAAAAGTAGTAGATTATTGTTACACCATTAATTGAAATTGTAAACGTATGATATCGATTAATTACTTTTTAAATTTCAATTTATCCGATCTACCTTTCTTAAAAATTTTATTGCTTATATCCTTTCCTTTCCGCAATTCTTTTTGCTCGTCATAAGGAAGAGCTACGATTTCCAAACATTCTGTAGAACAGCAATTATTCATGCTCTTTTTACACGAGTCACACTGAATAAACAACAAATGACAAGCTTCATTCAAACAGTTAACATGACGATCACAATCTTCTCCGCATTGATGACATTGAGCAATAACATCCGAAGTTATGGATTCTGATCTTCTATGATCGAACACAAAATTTTTCCCGATGAACTTGTTTTCTAAGTTGTTTTCTTTGACTTGTCTGGCATATTCTATAATTCCACCATTTAGTTGATACACCTTCTCAAAACCTTTGTGTTTGTAATAGGCACTTGCTTTTTCACACCTGATTCCCCCTGTACAATACATCACCAAGTTTTTGTCTTTTTTATGAGCTTTTAGATCCTCTTCAATTAAATCTAATGAATCGCGAAAAGTATCGACATCGGGTGTAATGGCCCCTGAAAAATGACCAATTTCACTCTCGTAATGATTCCTCATATCAACTAGAATAGTGTCCTCACTGTCGATGATTTCATTAAACTCTTGAGCATTCAGGTGAACACCAATGTTTGTAACATCAAAAGAGTCATCAACTAATCCATCGGCCACAATCTTATCTAACTTTTATTTTTAGCTTCAGGAAAGATTTATTATCCTGTTCAATAGCGACATTTAAACGAACTCCATTCAAAAATGAAATTCCATACAACTGTTTTCTAAATACCTCAATCCGATTTCCAACAATAGATATTTGGGCATTTATTCCTTCATGAGCAACATAGGTTCTGCCCAAAATTCCAAGTTTGTCCCACTCAATGAATAAGTGGTCTCTAAAAATTTGTGGATTAGATATTTGTGCGTATTGATAGAAAGAAATAGTAATTCTTTGTTCCCCAGCCTCGTCTATAAGAGCCGCTCTTTCTTTCGCACTTAGCTTATTGTACAGTTGCATACTATACTAATTTTAAGATTGAATTGAACAACAAAAATAAGCAATTACATGACAAATCTGATGCCAACTCAATAAGTTTTATAGTAAATCTTATTTTAAAAGCAACCGGAAACCGATTCGACTTCTTGGTATATCAACTTCCAGAACCTCAACCTCAATGTGTTCATGCAAGCTTACCACCGTATTTGGATCAGAAATAAATCGATCTGCCATATTTGAAATGTGCAACAAACCATCTTGCTTCACCCCAATATCAACAAAGCAACCAAAATTGGTAATATTGGTGACAATTCCCGGTAGCCTCATACCCAATTTAACATCTTCAATTTTTCGAATTAGCTTAGAGAACTCAAATACTTTGGCCTTTTGGCGGGGGTCTCTACCCGGCTTTGATAATTCTTCTATAATGTCCTGTATTGTGGGTAAACCAACTTCATCACATACATATTCTTGCATTTTAACCTTACCTAATAAATCATCATTACCAATTAATGACTCGACAGATATTCCACAATCTTTGCTGATTTCTTTTACCAATTGATAACGTTCAGGATGAACGGCAGAATTATCCAGGGGATTCACTCCATTCAAAACTCTAAGAAACCCGGCACATTGTTCGTAAACCTTATCTCCCATCCTCGGTACTTTCAGTAATTCTTCCCTGTCATTAAAAGTGCCGTTTTCCTCGCGATATGAAACAATGTTTTCAGCCAAAACTGGTCCAACTCCAGAGACGTAGGTCAGCAAATATTTTGATGCTGTATTCACATCAACCCCAATGGAATTAACACAACTTTCCACAACAGCATCCAAACTTTTCTTTAATAATTTCTCATCTACATCATGCTGGTATTGCCCAATACCTATATTTTTCGGGTCAATCTTAACCAATTCTGATAATGGATCCATTAATCTGCGGCCTATTGAAATAGCACCTCTGACCGTAACATCAAACTGTGGAAATTCTTCTCGTGCCACTTTACTAGCTGAATAGATAGAGGCGCCATCTTCCGAAACAATAAACACTTGCAAAGACCTGTCGAATTTTATTTTTTTCACAAGCGCTTCTGTTTCTCTAGAAGCTGTACCATTGCCAATCGCAATAGCATCCAACTTATACGTACTAACTAAATTGGCAATCTTACTCATAGCCTTACCTTTTTCATTTTGAGGCGGGTGAGGGTAAATATTCTCATTGTGAAGCAGATCCCCATGTTGATTCAAACAAACCAGTTTACATCCTGACCGAAAACCTGGGTCCAATGCAAGTATTCGTTTTTGTCCTAATGGTGGCGCTAGTAATAATTGACGTAAGTTTTTCACGAAAACGTCAATGGCTTCTGTATCCGCTTTTTCCTTCGACTCTTTTTTTAATTCATTTTCTAGAGATGGTTTTATTAATCGTTTATACGAATCAGTTATCGCTAAATTTATTTGTGGAACGGATGTCGATTCTCCTTTAAGTATCAACTGTTGAATAATCGCTATTGATTCGGATTCCTCCGGCACTACAGACATATTTAAAACACCTAATTGCTCACCTCGTCTCATCGCTAGGATTCTGTGCGATCTACATTTGTTTATTGGTTCTGAATAATTGAAATAATCTTTGAATTTTTCACCCTTTTCTGCTTCCCCTTTTTTAACGGTGGTTGTTATCAAAGCATTTCTTTTGAAGTGCTTTCGTAGATTGTTTCGAACG
>JABJPZ010000150.1 GCA_018663635.1 Crocinitomicaceae bacterium | reverse complement strand
TGAAATTGGCTTAAAGCTAAAAGAACTTCATCAAAGGAACGACAAGCTTTAAGATCGGCTTGTTGTAGGCTTAGTCCATAACCTAGAAAGTGACAATGAGCATCAATAAAACCAGGGTAAATGGTCATTAATTGAGCATCATAAGCACTTGAATAGCTGTATTTATTTAAAATTTGTCGTTCCGGTCCTAATTCAAGAATTTTACCATCTTTAATGGCCATGGCCTCAAATAGTTCATGACTGTTATTCATTGAATAAATCTTAGCATTGTGAATTACCAGATCACAGTCAACCCGTTTCATACAAGAAGAAAGAATCACCATTACGGAGGTAAAGAAGAATAATTTTGAGGTAAACATTTTTGTGTTTTAATTTACATTTCTTTTAAAGACAACTTCTTGTTGTTATTTAGCAATAAACAAAGAATCATCAACATAACCAGACCAGGCACTTTGTATCGTACTAAGGCGCCTGCAACCGGTGTAGTAAGCCCGAGAATGAGATAGAGAACAGTTACAAACAGAACAATAAACCAAATATATTCACGATGAGGCCCAGCTCTGCTCCTAATAATACAATAAATTAGGAAGGACAGTATCAATAGGTTTTCTATAAAAGCAATTAGTTGGAAAACATTTGATTTTGAATGGGGAAGGGGCTGAATGATTGCGTTGATCATCGATTTCGGTGCGCAAGACATGATGGAGCTCCAATTTCGTTCAATTTGAATATCATCGTATAAACTTTTTGCTTGCATTTTTTCAGCGTATCGAATCATGTCGTTTCTTTTTCCAGCAATTAGATTAGCGAAATGATAATCTGGTTTTACACTACTAATAACGAAAGCAGCAATCACGCATATGCCTATCGCCGATAGATATCGTATTGCAATTAATCGGTCTGAAAACAGCTTAAACGAGTACCCCAACATCACTGGGATAAGCGCAATTAAAACATAGTATTTTGTAATGAATAAAAAGTAAATTGATACCAGTAATAGCGGAATATAGATCCACTTTTTCTTGGAAATCATTTGCTGTAAACAAAACAATGTACTCCCTAGAAAAAGAAATAGTAGCGCCTCTTTCAGATTCCCGGATGTCCAAAGTAAAATCGAAGGGAGGAGAAACACCAATAGTAGAGAGAGAATTTGGCGACCTTGCTTTATTGGATTAAATGTTTTTAACAATAACGTAATGCCGGTAAGGGAAAAAAAACACATGAAAATACTGTGTATGTGATACGATCCAAAAGAAATCAAATGCAGAATAGCATTGACTCTAATCATAGTACGGTTATTATTAAATACAATACTGTCGTATGTTTTGTACCAATTCGTCATGTTGTCGTAATACAAGTCTCTGAATTCTTGACCTTCGCAGTTCACACCAAAGAGCATCTGGAAAAAGTGCTTTTTAGACTGAAAAAATGCTTCATACATTACTTTACTGTCGTCAAAGTATTTAAAAATATCAGCTTCGGATCTTATGGTATAGTGTTTAGTATATATCCAGTATAATCCAAATCCAGCTATAATTTTAAGAATAAATATAATCTGAAACCATTTTCTGTTGATGTTATTAAATCTAAATAACGACCATTTTTTAATGATGAAAAGGAAACCAATACTGTAGATAGCAATTAGTGCATATTGCAAGGCCATGAACAAATATAAAAAGGTTCGTTAGATGTTGAAAAAATCGAATGCTTATAGGTCTCTACAAAAAGGCTTTAATTACCTTTGTGCACTTACATCAAGAAGTAATAGTATAGATTCAATTAGAAAAATGGAAGTTACTAAAAATCAAGAATTAGCAACCTTAGAACAAGCTCAAGAATTAGGGCTGTTACCAGAAGAATTTGATCAGATTAAGGAGATCTTAGGAAGAACACCAAATTTTACGGAAATGAGTATTTTTTCTGTGATGTGGTCTGAACATTGTTCCTATAAGAATTCCATAAAATGGCTTAAAACATTACCAAAGGACGGACCTCATATGTTGGTCGAAGCGGGTGAAGAAAATGCTGGATTAGTAGATATTGGAGACGGCTTAGCGTGTTGCTTCAAAATTGAATCACATAATCATCCCAGTGCCTTGGAACCTTACCAGGGAGCTGCAACTGGAGTTGGCGGCATAAATAGAGATATTTTCACGATGGGTGCCAGACCAATTGCACAGCTAAATTCGCTGCGATTTGGTGATCCTTCTTTGCCGAAAACAAAATGGCTAGTAAAAGGAGTTGTTAAAGGAATTGGCGATTATGGAAATTCATTTGGTGTTCCAATTGTAGGGGGAGAAGTGTTTTTTGATGAGAGTTACAATACAAATCCATTAGTTAATGCCTTTTCAGCTGGCATTATGGATGCTAGTAAAATGATGTCGGCAACTGCGTCTGGACCTGGCAATCCAGTTTATATAGTGGGTTCATCTACCGGTAAAGATGGTATTCATGGAGCTGCTTTTGCATCTAAAGACATTACGGAAGACTCCGTAAATGATTTGCCATCAGTTCAAGTAGGAGATCCTTTTCAAGAAAAGTTATTATTAGAAGCGACTTTGGAATTAGCAGAAACGGATGCTGTAGTAGGTATGCAAGATATGGGCGCTGCGGGTATTACTTGTTCTACATCAGAAATGAGCGCTGCAGGAGGAGTTGGAATGATCATTAACCTAGATAAAGTGCCAACCAGACAAGAAAACATGAAAGATTGGGAAATTCTGCTTTCTGAGTCTCAAGAAAGAATGCTTGTTGTAGTAGAAAAAGGGAAAGAAGCAGTAGTAGAAGGAATTTTCGAAAAATGGGATTTAAACTGCGAAGAAATTGGAGAGGTAACAGACACTGGAATTCTCGAATTTTGGATGCATGGTGAGATTTGTGCGACGCTTCCTGCTGAACCTTTAGTGTTGGGTGGTGGTGCACCAGTATATGAAAGAGAATATTCGGAACCTGCTTATTATTCGGAGTTTAAAAAGTTTGATATATCAACAGTTGAGCAGCCTTCAGATTTAAAAGAAGTGGCAGAATTTATGTTGTCACATCCGAATATTGCGTCTAAAAAATGGGTTTCAGAACAATATGATTCAATGGTTGGAACAGCGAATATGAGTACCAATGCCCCTTCAGATGCTGGTTTGGTCAACATCAAAGGAACCAATAAAGCATTGGCAATGACCGTAGATTGTAATTCCAGATATGTTCATGCCGATCCTGAAAAAGGAACTTCAATTGCCGTAGCTGAATCAGCAAGAAATATTGTCTGTTCTGGTGGTATACCTTCGGCTATTACAAATTGTTTGAATTTTGGAAATCCATACAATCCTGAAAGTTATTGGCATTTTGTCGGAGCGATAAAGGGAATGAGCGCTGCGTGTCTTAAATTTAGTACTCCTGTAACGGGCGGTAATGTGAGTTTTTATAATCAAACGGTTACCGATGAGGGAGAGGAACCAGTGCTTCCAACACCAACAATAGGGATGCTAGGTGTGGTGGAAAATAAAGATCACACGATGTCAATGAATTTTAAGTATAAAGGAGATTTAATCTTTTTAATTGGTAAGGCAGTAGAAGATATTGGTTCTTCAGAATACTTATACAGCTATCATGGAGTAAAAGGATCTAGTGCTCCTTACTTCGATTTAGAGGAGGAATTTGCGATGCAGGAAGCGGTAAAAGGATTAATTCAAAATAATCTAATCAATGCTGCTCATGATTGTGCAGATGGCGGTTTATTCATTACTCTTTTTGAAATGGGCCTACAGGAAAATTTAGGCTTTGATGTCATCACGGATTCTGAGATTAGAGAAGATGCTTATCTTTTTGGCGAAGCACAAGGAAGAGTATTAGTAACGTTAGATGAAAATACAGAAGAAGAATTTATTGATTATATGATCGAATGCGGCACTCCTTTTACTCTTTTGGGGCATGTTACCAGAGGTAAGATGGTGGTAGATGATGAGCATTTCGGCTTTGTGGAAGAAGTTCGATCAGGCTACGATAATAAGATTGCGGAGCTCATGAACTAGAAAATATCGATTATTTACCATCGTTACGAATTGTAATTCGGGAATCCTAGGTTTTTTCGTAACGTTCTAACTTGCCGTTTCTAACGATGTAATTATTCCCCATAAACGTGAAGGTTTTCCCTTCATTAGACTGCGTAATAAAAAGTAAATCCTGTTCCATAGTGTGTATAGAGCCATTGGTTTTATAGGCAAGGTTTAAATAGGCCGTGCGTATTGCACGATCATCTTTCACACCACACAGAATTACATGTACGGGCTTATCTATATTAACCAAAAGTGCAGTATCTCTTGGAGGTGCATTATTGTCGGCAATTAAAACTATGTTTTTGGCTTGCCAAAATTTTTCACACCCTTTATCGATAGCTTCAAGGTCGTTCTCGACCAAGTCTATATTGCCTTTACTATTATTCATCGCTTTAGCCGCTGTTTTAAGGATATTATTAAAACCATCTGAATTTTTGCAGTAATATATTCCGCCTGTTTTACCAATGTATTTTTTTGTTTTTGGTCCATCACCATCATTGAAAAAGACATAAGACTGATTACTGTGCTTTGTATAGTTTAACTTCAACCAAAGAAGAATTTGCTTGGTATAGGGATACATGCTTCCAGTAACATCCGTTACTATAACACGATTTTTCCAATAGCTGTATTTTTTTAATTTATTTATGGCAATTTTGAACTCACCGTGTGAATGGTTTTCGTATCTATATAGATGATAGTCATATTCTATCAAGGTATCTATTTGAAAAATCGACTTAATTTTTTTGGGATGACTTGTTTTGGAGTCGTAGTTTAATGCGCTCTCCAACGCATTACCTAAATTTTGATTAGGCAATTCAAAAGAAATTACAAATCCAGTAAAAAGTTGTCGTCTAGCCTCTGCTTTCGTTTGAATGCAGGTTTCATATAAGATTTCTCGAGCGTGTTTGTCTAAACGTCTTGAAAAAGCATCTGAAAGGATTGTAATTCTATTTCTATTGAGCTCTTTTTGCGATAATTTGGATATATTGTCTGCATAGGTATAGGTAATCTTTCTAATCATACCAGGTCTTATCCTTAGCAGCTGTTTAAGATCAAATGATGTACTTGCTTTATTGAAATAGAAGGGGATTACAATTTTTTTTATACCAAACTCTTTTTTTACTACGTAAATTTCTTTTTCATGTTTATACTTAAAAAACGGGTTTAAATCGATTGCGCTTACGTTTAAAGTAAGAATAATGGTTATAGCCCCTAGTAGTATTTCTCGTTTCATAAGTGTTTAACAAGTGTAATACGCTAACACTTAAAAAGAAACAACTTCAATTAGAAACATTACACAACAGACTAGAATAGGCTTAGTGTTGAAGGCTTAATTGTGGGTAACTGCTTCCTGGATAATGGTAACTTTGCCAGGATATTGCTCCAATGCCTTTTCAAGACATTCAACGGCTTTGATTAAAGCGTCTTTGTTAAGTACATATGCGAGCCTTACTTCCTGAATACCGTTCCCTTCAGTAGCGTAGAATCCTGTGGCTGGTGCCAACATCACTGTTTGATTCTGGTGGCTAAACTCTTCCAGTATCCATTGGCAAAATTTATCGGCATTATCGATAGGAAGCTTAGCTATTGCATAAAAAGCACCACTGGGTTTTGGACAAACTACTCCTGGAATTTTATTCAACCCGTTAACCAAAATGTTCCTTCGTTCAACATATTCTTCTTTTACATCGTCGAAATAAGACTGCGGAGTGTCAAGTGCAGCTTCACCTGCAATTTGGCCAAATGTCGGCGGGCTTAGCCTTGCTTGCCCGAATTTCAATGCCATATCAAGAACTTCTTTATTTTTAGTGACTAAAGCACCAACCCTGGCTCCGCACATACTATAACGTTTGGACACGGAGTCAATAACAACTACGTTGTTTTCTATTCCTTTGAGCTGGAGTGTGGAGTGTGGAATAGCTCCATCGTAGCAAAATTCTCTATATACTTCATCAGAGAATAAAAATAAATCGTGTTTTTTAACAAGGCTACTGATGGTTTCAAGCTCTTCTTTACTATACAAATATCCCGTTGGATTTCCAGGATTACAAATCAGAATACCTTTGGTGTTCGGTGTAATTAATTTTTCAAAATCTGCTATTGGAGGTAATGCAAATCCGTCTTCAATTTTGGCTGTTACAGGAACTACTTTTACTCCAGTAGTGGTTGAAAAACCATTGTAGTTAGCATAAAATGGTTCGGGAATTATAACCTCGTCTCCAGGATTAAAGCATGTTTGCATGGCAAAAATTAATGCTTCTGAGCCCCCAGTTGTCACAATGATATTATTAAAGTCAAGATCAATCCCAAAGTCAGCATAGTATTTTGCTAGTCCTTTGCGGTATGATTCAAATCCAGCAGAATGGCTGTATTCAATAACTGAACGTTTTATGTTCTTTATCCTGTCAAGAACAATTTTTGGTGTACTAATATCAGGTTGCCCAATATTTAAATGATAGACTGTTCTACCTTTTAATTTCGCTTGTTCTGCAAATGGAACTAACTTCCTGATTGGAGAGGCTGGCATTGCCAAAGCCTTTTCAGAAATTGATGGCATGGTAATCGGTATTAGGCTATTTTATGTTCAGATTTGGGATTGCCCAACTTTTTAAGAAAAATAAAATGGGAAATTATCGCCCCGGTAAATGTTTTTTTCTGATAATATGGCAAGTTGAATTCTTTTGCTGTTTTCTTAACAATGTTTGAAATTTTCCTGTAATGAACGTGGCAAACATCAGGAAATAAATGATGCTCTATTTGAAAATTTAAACCACCAACATACCAAGATAGAGGCAGATTTCCCTTAGCAAAATTGCAGGTTGTTCGTAACTGATGAATGGCCCATATTTCCTTCATTTCACCATTTTCAGTAGGCAAAGGATACGTGCAATCTTCCATGACATGCGCAGGTTGGAATACTAATGCTAAAATAATTCCAGCTACATAATGCATTCCGAATATTCCTAAAGCTACTTGCCACCAGGCAGTTTCTATACCATGATATTGGTTCAATAACAAATACGGTGTAACGAACATGTATCCCCAATACAATATTTTTGTAATAATCAGTATTGTAAATTCTTTAGCGAAAGTTGTTTGAAACCCTTCAATAAGGCCTTTTTTCTTAAATCTATAGAGTTGCGTGAAATCTTTATTTACAATCCAAGTAAATGACATTAATCCGTAAAATATCCAAGCATAAAAATGTTGAAATTTGTGAATCTTTCTCAATTTCGCATGAGGAGAAAATCGTAAAATTCCTGCTGGATCAATGTCTTCATCATGACCTTCTATATTGGTGAAAGAATGGTGCAAAACGTTGTGCTGAATTCTCCAGTTTAGTGAATTTCCACCTACAACATTTAGAATATACCCAATGAATTTATTAGATTTTCTGCTTTTAGAATACGATCCATGATTAGCGTCATGCATAATCGAAAGGCCAATTCCAGCTAAACCAGTTCCCATAATGAGTGAAATAACTAATAGTGCCCAACTAGAGGTAAATAAGCCACTAATAATTAACCCATAAGGAACAAAATAAAGAAGCAACATGAAAACGGTTTTTGAAATCATTTTACCGTTGCCAAACTTGGATATGTTATTCTCTTTAAAATACCCATCTACTCTTGATCTAAGCGTTTGATAAAAGTTAGATTCGTCTTTGGTTGGAAACTGAACTGTTTGCATTTGGTTTTATTTTACAGTACAAAAGTACTTCTAATAATGTGCAAACCAATGCAAAATTCTATCGTTTTAGACCAATACTTGTTAAAAATGTGCAGAGATTTTAACAAAAAAACACGTTATTCATTGATAATCAACACTTTAAACTTAATTTTGATTGGGCTTTTATTTGTGTTAGAAAAGACAGAAAGTACTCGATTTTGAAAATCGGATTTATTTTTGGTGTCAAAAGACATATGGATTACACCTTTTTTGCCCGGAGCTACTGGTTTTGTTGAAAAAGAGTATTGAGTACATGCACAAGAAACCTCTATTTTACTAATAATTAACGGCTTATCACCAATGTTGGTGAAAATATAATCGTGTTCCAGCAACGTGCCTGCCTTAGTTTTTGGAAATTTGTGAATTGGTTGTTCAAACAAAAATTCCGCCTGAGCTAGAGCCCATGCGGAATTTAAGGTTAAAATAGTTATAAAAATAAGTGCTCTAATTGATCGGATTTATTTAGCAGGAGCTGGCGTTGCAACTGGCTCTTGTGCAAGAATATTTCCTTTTATGCGAATTACTTTTGTTGGTGTGTTGGTTGCATTAGAAGTAATAGTAACAGACTTATTAATTGCTCCAATTCGCTTTGTATCATACTTAACTTTCACTTCTTGACTACCTCCTGGTGCAATTGGAGCTTTGTCACATTGCGGAACAGTGCAACCACAAGACCCCTTACATGCAGAGATAATAAGTGGTGCTGTACCCGTGTTTTTTACCATAAAGACGCATTCTCCATTCGCCCCTTGCTTTATAGTTCCGTAATCATGTACTTCTTTGTCCAGGGTTAATTCTTGCGCGTTAATGAATTCAAATGAAAGAATTCCAACGAGTACTAATGCGATTGTTACTATTCTATTTTTCATAATAATTTGTTTTCTGTTTTATTATTTTGCTGTTGGCCCTGCAGGAGTTAATTCCGGTGATCCATTGGGCGGTTTAATTATTGTTCCCTTTATTTTAATTGTTTTAATTTTCGTGTTTGTTGCGTTTGATTCTATTGTAACCGATTTATTAATTGGACCGATTCGTTTCGTATCATATTTTACCTTAATAACAGTAGAACCTCCTGGCAAGATGGGTTCGCCGGTGCATTCAGGTACCGTGCAACCACACGAGCCTTTACAACGATTTAAAATAAGAGGTGAATCGCCGGTATTGGTGACAAGAAATTCACAACCACCTGGTGCTCCTTGTTCTAAGGTGCCATAATCATGCACTTCTTTATCGATAGTTAATTGAGGTCCAGCAGAAGCAACGCCAACCTGGACAGGTTCTTGTGCCAACAGAAGGGACAATGACAGAACCAAAGAAAGTGATAGCATTAATTTTTTCATGAATTCTATTGTTTTAATATTTTTTGTTCAAATCAAAGATATAATTCTTATACAGTACTTGGAAGGGTTTAACAATTCGTTAACACTAGTCCAAATTGCATGCCAAGCACACTAATTAATGATTAATTATACTTGAGATTAGAATAAATTGACAAATTAGAGTAACAAACTTTAAGAGTAGTACAATTCTTTAGCCATAGAATCGTAATTTTGAAGCCAAAATAAACTAAGGACTTTCAAATCGAATGGATATACCTAAAAAATACGAGCCTCAAAAGACGGAAGATAAGTGGTATAAGCACTGGACCAATCAAGGTTTCTTCAACTCTGAACCTGATGATCGTGAGGCGTATACGGTGGTAATGCCACCACCCAATGTTACGGGTGTTTTGCATATGGGGCACATGCTGAATAATACGATTCAAGATGTTTTGGTAAGAAGGGCTCGTATGTTGGGTAAAAATGCTTGTTGGGTTCCGGGAACTGATCATGCATCAATTGCAACGGAAGCAAAGGTTGTAGCAAAGTTAAAACAAGAAGGAATCGAAAAACTTGATTTAACGCGAGATGAGTTCTTACAGCATGCATGGGATTGGACAGAAAAACACGGCGGTATCATTCTTGAACAATTAAAAAAAATTGGTGCTTCATGTGATTGGAAACGTACTCGTTTTACCATGGACAAAGATTACTATGATAGCGTAGTAAAAGTATTTATTGATCTGTTTAGAAAGGGATACATATACAGAGGTGTGCGTATGGTTAATTGGGATCCAGAAGCACTTACAGCGTTGTCTGACGAAGAGGTTAATCATAAGGAGGTTAATTCAAAGCTATACTACATCAGATACAAAGTAGATGCGGTTAATGATGATTGGATAACCATTGCTACAACAAGACCAGAAACAATTCTTGGAGATTCGGCAATTTGTATTAACCCTAACGATAAAAGGTATACTCACTTAAAAGGAAAAAAAGTATTTGTTCCGCTAATTAACAGAGAGATCCCAATTATTTTTGATGAATATGTGGACCCGGAATTTGGAACAGGTTGCTTAAAAGTAACACCTGCTCATGATCCAAATGATTATGAGCTTGGCTTAAAATATAACTTGGAGTCTTTTGATATCCTTGCTGATAATGGCTCTTTAAATGAAACTGCCCAACTGTATATTGGACAAGATCGATTTACAGTAAGAAAACAAATTGCTATTGATTTAGAGGAACAAGGCTATCTGGTAAAATCAGAAGACCACATCAATAAGATTGGATTTTCTGAAAGAACTGACGCAATTATAGAACCTAAACTATCTCTACAGTGGTTTTGTGCTATGGAAGATCTGTCAAAACCTGCTCTTGACAATGTGATGAATGATTCCATACAATTTCATCCTGCAAAATTCAAAAATTCTTACAGACATTGGATGGAGAATATTAAGGATTGGTGCGTCTCTCGTCAGCTTTGGTGGGGGCATCAAATTCCGGCATATTATTATGGTAAAGGGCCAAAAGATTTTGTGGTTGCTTCAAGCTTAAAAGAGGCATTGACGCTCGCTAAGGAACAGTCAGGAAATACTGCGCTTAAAGAAGCTGACATAAAGCAGGACGAGGATGTTTTAGATACCTGGTTTAGTTCTTGGCTTTGGCCAATGTCGGTTTTTAATGGTTTTGAAGAAGGCGCTGATAAAACCGAGTTAGATTATTATTATCCGACAAACGACTTAGTGACGGCGCCTGAAATTATGTTTTTTTGGGTAGCCAGAATGATTGTAGCGGGATATGAGTATAAAAATGAGCTACCCTTTAAAAATGTTTATTACACTGGAATTGTACGTGATAAGCTTGGCAGAAAAATGTCTAAGTCATTGGGTAATTCGCCAGATCCATTTGACTTAATTCAAAAGTATGGTGCTGATGGTGTTCGTGTCGGGATGTTGCTAAGTTCACCAGCTGGAAATGATTTACCGTTTGATAGTTCGCAGTGTGAACAAGGTCGAAATTTCACGAACAAGATTTGGAATGCGTTTAGATTAATTACGTCATGGGAAGTGAAGAATTTTGAGCAACCAAAATCATCAAGTGTAGCTAATGATTGGCTTGCGTCCAAGCTTTCAAGAACCATTTTAGATTTGAACGAACAGTTTGAAAAATTTAGAATTTCTGAGGCGTTAATGACAACCTATAAATTTGTTTGGGACGACTTTTGTTCCTTGTATTTGGAGATGATTAAACCAGGTTACCAGCAGCCAATAGATCAGTCTACATATAATGAAGCAGTTAAATTTTTTGAAATAATACTCAAATTAATCCATCCTTTCACCCCATTTATTGCTGAAGAAATTTGGCATTTAATTAAAGATAGAACGGACAAAGATTGCGTGGTAATCGCGAGTTGGCCTGTGGCTGAAGAAGTGGATGATACTTTGTTATCAGATTTTATTTTTGCAGAAGAAATTATTAGTAATGTCAGGAATACAAGAAAAGAAAAGAACATTGCAAATAAGGTGCTTGTAGATTTAGTGGCGAAAGAAAACGAAACTTTTTCTAAGCAGTTCGATCCAATTATTGAAAAGCTGGGTAATTTATCCTCTCTTACTTATACATCCGAAAAAGTAGATAATGCATTTTCTTTCATCGTGAAAAGTAATGAGTATTTTATTCCATTCAGTGCTGAGGTAGATGTAGCTGCTGAAATTGCAAAAATCAAGGATGAATTGAAGTACATTAAAGGTTTTTTAATTGGTGTAGAGAAGAAGCTCTCCAATCAACGATTTGTAGACGGCGCACCTAAGCAGGTGGTAAATGTTGAATTAAAAAAACAGGCAGATGCCAAAGCCAAGATTAAGGTGTTGGAAGAAAAATTGCTGTCATTTGCTTAAGACAAGGTTTTATTCCAGCTAAGCCTGATTTCCCGAATGGTTATTTGATTATTCAAAGACCGAAATGTGGCCGTTATATTCAAACTCTTTAATTTGAATAGAATAAAAATAGGAGCCTTGGGGTACTTTTTCCCCTGTCATGCTTCTACCGTCCCATGTTAAATTATATCCTGTTGAAATAAAAATAATTTGTCCCCACCTGTTGTAAATTTTCATGTCTACACATTCAAATAATTTACCAGCAACTTGCACAGTAAATTGATCATTTTTGCCGTCATTATTCGGTGTGAAAACGTTAGGGATATTAATTGAATAATAGTCGGAAAAAGCACCAGCTATTCCATTAAACTGAGTACTATCGGAACAACCAAATGTATTATAAGCAATGAGCGTAGCTTGGAAAGAATCACCGTAATTAAATGTGTGAATAGGGTTTTCTTCATTGCTGAAATTGCCGTTTCCAAAACTCCATAAATAATTATCGGCTAAAGTACTGGTATTAATGAACTCAACAATTACACCCTCACATCCTGCATCAATGGTTGTTGTAAAGGCGGGTATGGGTGCGTCTTGAATATTGATTGTCGCCGATGCGGAATCAGAACAACCACTTATGTCATCAAGAATAACGGTGTAAATAGTAGTGACTGTTGGTCCCGCCATCGGATTAGAAATAGTGGGATCAGATAAGCCAGCTGCTGGCGTCCATAAATAGGTTGCAACATTGGGACCATTGACATTTAGCTGCACACTATCACCACGACAAATTGTTGTGTCCTGTGGTGAAACAGAAATATTGAAAATGGCTATTTCAACAGTATCTGATGACGAACAAGCGTTTGTATCCGTAACCATCACAATATAATTGATGGTTGTATCGGGATATACATTAGGGTTCGCAATGCTTGGATTGTCCATGTTAGACGAAGGGCTCCATGCGTAAGTAATTCCACCTGATGCACCAAGCTGAATCGTGTCTCCACTGCAAATTGCTTCATCTAGACCGGCAAAGGCATTAGGTAGAGCATTTACTGTAATTAAAACGGAGTCCATGTTGATACAATTATTAGAGTCTGTTACGGTTAAAAAGTACAGGGTTGAATTTTCCGGTGATGCTAATGGATTAACAATTAAGGAATCATTTAATGAGCTCCCTGGCGACCACGAATAGTCAATACCTCCAGAAGCCAACAAGGGAATAGTATCTCCAGAACAAAAGGCTGTGTCTATTCCTGCTTCTGCTAATGGGAGTGTGTTGACAATTACATTTACAGAATCAATGGATGAACAACCCGAAGCATCGGTGCCAATTACGAAATAAAGTGTGGAATTGATTGGTGAGGCAATTGGATTAGATATGCTTGGGTCATCAAGTGAACCAATAGGATCCCAGGAGTACAATAATGAACCTGAAGCCAACAATTGAACTGAGTCAGCAAAACAAATCGAAGTATCTAATCCTGCTTCAACTGGATCAGGAATTGCGACACTGATTTCAACAGAATCTTTAGAAACACAGGTGTTACTGTCTACGACCGTTACCAAGTATTCAACAGAAACAATAGGAAAAGCAAGTGGATTCGAAATGGTTGGATCGCTCAAATCAGTATTAGGCGTCCACGTGTACCCATTTCCACCACTGGCTGATAATTGAATAGTGTCTCCCAAGCAAATGGTGCTATCGACACCAGCTGAGACATTAGGAATTGGGTTTATAATTACCTCTACTGAATCCAAGGCGATACAGTTATTGGTGTCAAGAACTTGTACAATGTAAATAGTCGTGTCAGCAGGCCAGGCTAATGGGTTAGAAAGATTCGGATCCGATAAACTGTCTGCTGGTAACCAGGAATATACAATTCCGCCTGAAGCAGAAAGTTGGGCAGTATCGCCTAAACATATAGGAGAGGACACGCTAGCATTGGCAGGAGGAGGAGCGTTGACAAAAATAACGACAGAATCCACACCAGAACAGGTATCATTAGTTGTGGTTAGGTAATAGGTAGTTGTAACTGAAGGAAAAGCTGAAGGGTTGGCCAGTGTAGCATCATTTAAACCAGTTGTCGGACTCCAAGAAAAGGTTGAGCCAGTAATGGATGAAGGGTTTCCACCGATTTGAATTGTATCACCAAAACAAATAGTAGAGTCTGGACCCGCTTCAGAGGGGACTACTGCATTTACAAATAGCATCAAGGTATCAGAATTGGCGCAAGTTGATGCGTCTGTCAGCTCAACTATATACTGAGTTGTGTCTCCCGGGGAAGCCATTGGGTCAGCAATATTAGGATTACTTAATCCAACAGCTGGAGTCCATAGAAACACTCCCGTTCCCGCTGCATTTAGCTGAACACTGTCACCTGGACAGAGCCAGGAATCCGATCCTGCATCTAGTGTGGGGAGTGGAATTACATTAATGGTAACCGTATCTGTGTTGCTACAGCTATTGGCATCAATTCCAGTAACGACATAAGTGGTTGTATCACTAGGCCAAACATTAGGGTTCGGACTCGTTGAGTTAGATAAGCTGTCCACAGGATCCCAGGAATAGGAAATTCCTCCAGATGCGGTAATAATAGTGGTATCATTAAGACAAATGTTCTGAGTGGGGCCAGCAGTGATGGAAGGTAGAGGATTGATAGTAATTGTAACCGATAAAGAGTCTTCGCAACCTAATCCATCCGTAACGTGAACACTATAAGTAGTTGTAGTCGAGGGAAAAGCGATTGGTGTGGATATATTGGGGTTATCCAAGTTAGATGCAGGTGTCCAAACATAATCTATACCACCTGAAGCAATCAACTGTGTTGAATCTAGATCACATAAGCTTGTGTCATTAGAAACAGTAACGAATGGCAATGTATTTACAAATACAATTACACTATCGTTATTGGAACAACCGTTTGTATCGACACCAGTTACAAAGAATGTACTGGTAGTTGATGGACTCGCAAAAGGATTGTCAATCGTGATATTGGAAAGATCGGGTGAAGCAGTCCATAAATAATTATCTCCACCTGTGGCAAGTAATTGCACACTATCGGTGTTGCAGATTGTCTCGTTATTTCCGGCATCTATTGCGGGTAAATCGTTGATGGATACGATAACTGTATCGGTATTTATACAACCGCTTGCATCGGTTCCTTCAACAACATATTGTGTAGTGATGATTGGGCAAGCCAGTGGATTTGCAATATTCGGATCTGAAAGCCCTACAGCGGTTGTCCACAAATAACTAAGAGCGCCCGAAGCGGTTAGGTTGACACATTCATTAAGACAAACAGAAGTATCGCTGTCTGTGATAACAGTTGGAAGAGAAAAAACGGAAACAGATA
>JABJPZ010000149.1 GCA_018663635.1 Crocinitomicaceae bacterium | reverse complement strand
GGTAAGCTTTTCAGCTTCAGCTCTGTAGAAGTGAGATGCATCATCATAAGTGAATTTAGCCCCAAGCTTTTGAAAACCAAGAAAATGAGTATCCAATCTTCGTCTGCCAATTTTATCGCCTCCGGGTTTTGGAATGTATCCTTTGCCAAATCGAGCTAAAAGCGGACCAACAATCATGATAGATCCTCTTAATGCACCTCCTTTTTTAGCAAACTCCGGAGAGTTCAAAAAATCAATATCAATATCATCAGATTGAAAAAAGTAGCTTCCCTTTTCTATTTTTTGGACTTTAACTCCCAGGTCTTTTAACAGGCTAATCAACTTGTTGATGTCGACTATATCGGGGATATTATCAATGCGAATTTTTTCTGATGTTAATAGAACGGCGCAAAGTATTTGTAACGCCTCATTTTTGGCCCCCTGCGGAGTTAAACTTCCCTTGAGTTGGTGGCCACCGTGAACTTCGAATGCTTCCAATATTAATTTCTTTTCTTAAAGTGTCTTCCTTTGTTTTTATGCTTTCCTTTGAAAACTCTTTTGGTATTCTTTTTCAATAGATCGCTGGCAGATTCAAAAATGAAATCAGGCTTTACTTTTAAAGTCCCTTGACTCATGGTTTTGAGATCATTAAGAATCGTTTCATCTTTAACAGAGTCAGAATTCCATTGAAGGTTAGAGCGTTTCATTAAGTTAGCTATTCTTCCAACTAAGTAGCTCTTTTCATCACCCTCTTCATATTTTTGTGCAGCTTCAATCAGTTTTTCAACCGTTTTACCGTAATGCCCAAATTTGATATTATTAGAGGGGTATTCAACTTGTTTCGGTTTTTCAGATAAACTTTCAGGACTTGGTTTCGGATAAGGAGAGTCCACATCTAATTGGAATTCCGACATGATAAAAAGATGTGCCCATAATTTATGATTATAGTCCGTGACATCTCTTAAATGAGGGTTTAGTTGACCCATCACAGATATTATTGCCTTAGCGATTTTATTTCTCTCTTCTCGATCTTCAATAGTACAAGCAAAATTTATCATGTTTTGCACGTTTCTTCCATATTCTGGAATGACCATTTTCCCTCTTTGAGTATTGTATTGTAGTGATATTTGATGATCTGACATATTTTTTTCTTGAATCGCAAAGTTAGTTAAAAGGTTGACATGATAAAGTACAATTGTAGTATCTTAATGTGATTAGTCTATTACATCAAGTTTTGCAAATTTTAATAAGAGTTGTTTTTGACCGACATTGGGGAAAAACACGGTTGCTTTCACGTTAGGAGGACTTCCTTCTAGCTTGATCACTTTTCCCTTTCCAAAGCGAGCATGCGAGACGTTCGCGCCTTCAGCAATTTTCTCCATATTGACAGAAGCACCAGGTTGGTTGGATACCTTTTTTAAATGGTTTGAAATAATTGGTTTTTGTACTGTAGTTTGGGTCTTTTTTGATTTGTCAAGAAATCGCGATGAGTTGGCGAATGGGAGGTCTTGACCAGCAGCTTTCGATTTTTGTTCTGATAGTTCTAAATATTTTTCGTCAATTTCCTCAATAAAACGGCTAGGTTCACATTGAATCACATTACCCCACTTGTATCTACTTGATGCGAAAGAAATAAATGCTTTTTTTTCAGCTCGCGTAATGGCAACGTAGAACAAGCGCCTTTCTTCTTCCAATTCAACTCGTGTATTCAACGAAAGTTGCGAGGGAAATAGGTTTTCTTCCAGACCAACGATGTATACATAAGGAAATTCTAGACCTTTTGCCGCATGAATAGTCATTAAAGTTACTTTGTCCTGATCTTCAGGTTTATCATTGTCAGCATCTGTCAGAAGCGCTACATCTAACAAAAAGTCAGATAGAAAGCGAACTTCGTTATCTGAGGCATTGTCTGAAAATTCTTTAATACCATTTAGTAATTCTTGAATATTTTCATATCTACTGAGCCCTTCTGGTGATTTATCATTGTAAAGTTCTTTCAATAATCCACATGAAGAAGCAATTTGATGAGCGATATCGTAGGCATTCAGCTTTTCTAAATTCGCAGCAAAAGATTTAATCATTGCGATGAAATCTTTAATCTTTGATTTCGCACCATTATTAATCGCCAATGGATATTTGCCAGGATTATCAAGAATATGCCATAGACTTTTTCCATTTTCGCTTGCTGCTACCATAGCGTGATCCAAACTGGTTTTACCGATTCCTCTTTTTGGATAATTAATCACTCGTTTTAATGCTTCTTCATCATTGTGATTTGCCGTTAATCTGTAATAGGATAGTAAGTCTTTAATCTCTTTCCTTTGGTAAAATGAAAGACCGCCGTATATTTTATAGGCAATATTTAGTTTTCTTAGGGACTCTTCAAAAGAACGTGATTGTGCATTTGTTCGATATAAAATTGCGAAATCAAGGTTTTTAGCATGTTCTCTTTGTTGATTGTCAAAGATAGAATTAGCCACTATTTTTCCTTCCTCGTTATCTGTGGCTGCTTTGAAAACTTTTATTTTATCTCCTTCTGAGTTGGCCGTCCAAACTTTCTTCTCAATTTGCTCTGTATTATTAGATATAATTGAATTAGCAGCGTCAACGATGATTTTTGTTGACCGATAATTTTGTTCAAGTTTAAAAAGCTTAAAGTCAGGGTAATCTTTTTTGAAATTAAGAATGTTCTGAATGTTTGCACCTCTGAATGCATAGATGGATTGTGCATCGTCACCAACTACACAAAGGTTTTCGTTTAAGGCTGCAAGTCTTTTAACAATGAGGTATTGACTGTAATTGGTATCTTGGTACTCATCAACTAAAATGTACTTGAATTTGTGCTGATATCGATGCAGTACATCCGCATGGTCCTTAAGGAGTACATTGGTTTTAAAAAGTAAATCGTCAAAATCCATTGCATGTGATTTAAAGCATCGCTTTTGGTATTCCATATAGATTTCACCCAATTTAGGTCGATTGTTCATCCTGTCATCTGCAATAATATCTGTGTTTTTAGTATATGCGGTTGCAGAAATCAAGTTGTTTTTAGCTGAAGAAATTCTATTGTAAACGATGCCTGGTTTGTACAATTTATCATCCAAATGAAATTCTTTAACAATCGTTTTAATAAGACTTTTAGAGTCTTGTGTATCGTAAATCGTAAAATTTTTGGGGTAACCAATTTTTTCACATTCTTTTCTAAGAATTCGGGCAAAAATTGAATGAAAGGTACCCATCCAAATATTTCGGGCTTCTTGATCACCAATAATTTCACCTATTCTTTTTTTCATTTCTTTAGCCGCTTTGTTTGTAAAAGTCAGTGCTAAAATGTGGAATGGATCTACATTGTTTTGAATCAGGTTGGCAATTCGGCAGGTGAGCACTCTAGTCTTTCCAGAGCCGGCGCCTGCAATTACCATCATCGGCCCTTCCAGGTTATTTACTGCTTCGTTTTGTGAGTTATTTAAAGATTTGAGGTAATCCATACTGTAAATCTAAAACAGAGATTCCAATTCTTTACACATGTTGAAAAGTTTACTTCAAAAAAATGAATAATTTTGCGATTCATGACGCAGAAAGCTAATAGTCTAGACAAGTCCGTATTTATTCTGAAAACGTGGCATTGCTATAGCCTGATTTTAATTCTCAGCTTCGTTTTCTATGGTAGTACCATAAAAAATAAGTATGCCATGGATGATGATTTAGTCACAACTACTTACGAATACTTTGGCGATGCAGATGATGATAAGGACCTAATTAGTCGGCATCCCAATGTAGAAAAGGGGATTAAGGGAATACCAAAAATTTTCACCTCTCATTTCGCAGTTAATAAAAAACAAAGCTATTCGTATCGACCCGTAGTAACATCCGTTTTTGCTGTGGAGTATCAATTTTTTGGAAGTAATCCTTATGCCTCGCATTTTTTCAATATTCTGTTTTATGCTTTCGTTGTTTTTTTAATTTTTCGATTCATTCGTTTAGCTTGGCCTGAACTAGATATTGGCTTTGCTGCCTTAGTAGCGCTTTTGTTTCTGATTCATCCGCTCCATTCTGAGGTAGTCAATAACGTGAAGTCCAGAGATGAGTTGTTGTGTTTGTCATTTGGTTTAGGTGCAATAATTCAATTGTTAAAATATTTAGATACCCGTAAATGGTGGAACTTTTTAAGTGCCCTTGTCCTGGTTTTATTTGCTCTTTTATGTAAAAAAACAGGAATAGTTTTTATTCCTATTGCCTTACTAACTGCAGTTTATGTAAGAAAGATAAATTGGAAGCACTTCTTTATTTTTATCGGAAGTTTGGTTTTTGCCTTCGTTGCTTTTAAGCTCATTAAGTCCGGATTTATTGATCAAGCAGTTTCTCGGGAAATGCAATTTTTTGAGAATCCTTTATATTTCAGTGATTCATTTATGGATCGTATCCCAATGTATTTTTATAGTAATTTTTATTATCTAAAAATGCTAATTGCTCCGTATCCTCTTAGATATTATTATGGTTTTGATCAAGTCCAGATTGCAACCTGGTCTAACCCGATAACATGGTTCATGTGCTTTGCAATGGTCGCTTCTGTATTGTTCATAATTTGGCGCTTTAAAAAGAGAGAAATTTGGGCATTTGGAATAGTATTCTTTTTCTTAGGAATTGGCGGTGCGTGTAATTTGTTATTTCCAGCTGTCGGAATTATTGCTGAGCGATTTGCCTTTGTAGCCAGTCTTGGTTTTTGCATAATTGTTGCGTATGCTTTGCATAGAATTTGGAAATCAGGAATAAAGTGGCAAGTATCTGGTGTTAAAATCTTATTGGCTTTAATTTTAATAGGGTCGTTAATTACTGTATTACAAAGAAATCCAGCCTGGGCCTCTCGAAAAATTTTATATGAAACAGATATGATTAATCTAGATTCATCCGCAAAAGCACATTCATTGTTAGCTCAATATTATGCGGGAAATGTGCGCAAAATGCAAGCGAATATTTCAAATAATCAAGGGTCGAATTCAGCGCAGAAAGAGGCGTTTAATAGGAAACTCAATGAGGCCATTTATCATTTTACTATATGTACAGAAATTGACAGTAACTACGCTGTTAGTTTCAACAACTTAGGCGCCATGTATTTTCTTTATAAGGGCGATGTCGATTCAGCACGGATTAATTTTCGCAAGGCTTTAGATTTGGACTCGAATTATGTGGAGGCTAATTTCAATGTTGGCAATACCTATTTAGAAGAGTTTAAAATAATTTATCCTTTATATGATTTAATAAATGGAATTACAGATACGCTTAGTTATTCTTCGACGAAACCAATAGATTTTTTTGCAAAGAACAAAGGAATGTTTATTGCTTATTCTCGATTTAAGAATGGTCTACAACCCAAATTAATTTCATTGGCCAAAAGCGCAACGGACACTGAATCTTTTATTACACAACTAACACAATCTATGGATCGTGCGATTGATCAAAGTGGATTACAATCGTTTTATTCAAGTTCGAATTTAAATGAGCGTTTGAATGAAGAAATTGACACTTTTAAAACGTTCAATTCAGCTAATCAATTGTTGAGTTATGTTACGAATATGATTAATGAAAATATGCGGAATTCGCTGTATAATAGTGTCATAAAAGGAAATTTCAATCTTCGAGAATTTCGATACTATCTCAAAAATGAATTGAATGGTTTAGAAAATAAGTTGGTTAAGCACATGAACTTGGCGATTCAATTAGATTCAACGTATTCCCCTGCTTACAATAAACTATCAAACTTTTTCATTACTTATGGCAAACTTGATGAATGCATAACTCTGAATAATCAAGGATTGCAATCGAAAGCCTTTCAAGATTCGTATCAATTTTACATTAACATAGGTAACGCCAACCTCCGGAAGAATACAATAAAAGACGCCATACCTGCTTTTGAATTGGCTATTGTAGGTCTGCAAGAGCACCTCCTTCGAGTGCGAAAAGACAAAGAGTTAAAACGCAAGTTAAAAATGATTCAATCAGAGAACTTAAAAGCACGGATAGTAGAAATTTGTACCAGTTTGATTAACCTTTGCCAAGAAGAAGGGGATCTGCTTACCGCCGAGAAATATATTAACTTAAAAAGCAAAATCTAATGGTCGCAGCTAGTATAAAAGCGGTCAGTTATTATTTACCGTCAGAAAGGTTAACGAATGAAGATTTGTTTGCTGAATTTGGAACGTTATCACCAGCTGAAATATTTAAACGCGTAGGTGTTAGGGAACGTCCAATCAGAGGAGAAGGACAAATCGGGTCTGATTTAGCTTTCGAAAGTTCTCTGGTTTTATTTGATGAACACGGAATAGATAAGTCGGAGATTGATTTTTTGTTGTTTTGTACAGAAGGTTTGGACTACAAAGGTCCTGCTACAGCTTGTATCATGCAGGATAGGTTGGGATTAAATAAGGCTACGGGTGCAATGGATATTCCGATGGGATGTGCGGGTTTCACTAATGGTCTGGCAATAGCAAAGGCGCTGATTGCATCTGGACAATCAAAAAATGTGCTATTGCAAACAGCAGATATACCGTCATCTGTGATTCATCCAGGAGATTTAGATTTAAGAATGCTTTTTGGAGATGCGGGTGCTTCAGCTTTGATTTCAAGATGCGAAGACCAACGTGGTATTGGTAGCTTTGTAATGGGTACGGATGGAAGTGGTGCAGCAAACTTGATGGTCAAAAGAAGCAATACCAGAACGCCTGTAGATACTGAATGGCTTGAAGAACACAAAGCAGTTGGAGGATTAGAATTTGGTCGCATGGAAATGAACGGACTTGAAATATTTTCATTTTCCATGCGCGAAGTACCGCCGTTAGTGGGTGATGTTTTAGCAAAAAATAATCTAACTCTTGAAGAAATTGATTTGTTCGTGTTTCACCAGGCTAATGCATTTATTTTGAAAATGTTGGCTAGAAAATTAAGAATAGACAGCGAAAAAGTTTACAATTGCATGGAGTATATTGGAAATACGGTTTCGGCATCGGTTCCAATTGCATTAGCAAAAGCAAGTAAAGAGGGTAAGATCAAGAAGGGCAGTACCGTGTTAGTTGCGGCATTTGGTATTGGGTATTCGTGGTCAGGAACTATTATTAAGTATTAAAATGACAATAGAAGATTTTATTAGCAAATTAGAAGTTGAATTTGAAGATGTAGAGCCAGGAACTTTAAAGTCGGGAACAAGCTTTAGAGACATAGAAGATTGGAGCTCCATGCACGCGTTGATTGTTATTGCATTAATTGACACAGAATACGACGTGATTTTATCGGGCACTGATTTACAAGCTGCGAATACAATTAGTGATCTTTTTGAATTGGTCAGAACCAAAAAATAGATGGCGCGATTTTCAATTTCAGGCGTTTCTGTTTCTGGCATAGCTGCTTGTGTTCCAAAACAAGTGATATCTAACTACGATTACGATTTATTGAATGACAAGGAACGGAGATTACTGGTCAAAACAATAGGTGTTGAAACACGGCATGTTGCTCCTAAGTATACGACTACATTAGACTATGCTTGTGCAGCAGCAGAAAAATTATTTGAAGAGACGAATTGCGATCGTTCTGAAATCAAGTTGGAAATTTTCGTGACACAAAGTAGAGATTTCTATTTGCCTTCAACCGCAGTAATTGCGCAAGACAAACTGGGGTTGCCGCAGGATTGCATGGCATTTGACATTGGTTTGGGATGTTCTGGCTACACGTATGGATTGAGCGTTGCGGCATCCATTATGAAATCGACAGGGATCAAAAAAGCACTCTTATTAGTCGGTGATGTGTCAACGGTAACTTGTGCTTATAATGATACGAGTACTTATCCTCTTTTTGGAGACGCGGGTACTGCGACTTTGCTTGAGTTGTCTGAAGGTAATCAATGGTCCTTTGATTTGCACAGCGATGGGTCTGGTGAAGAAGCTATCAAAATTCCTCATGGCGGAATGCGTCATTTGTTAACTGAAGAATCTTTGATTGAACGGAAAAGAGAAGACGGTAATACCAGATCAGATCTGCATTTGCAATTAGATGGTTTGTCCGTTTTTAATTTTTCCATTACCAAAGTTCCAAAATCTCTAAATTCCTTTCTCGATGAGATAAATGCTGATAGAGAATTAATAGACTTTTTTGTAATGCATCAAGCCAATAAATTAATGAACGAGACAATTCGTAAGAAAGTGAAGTTTGATCCTATGAAAGTTCCGTATTCATTGAGTCAGTATGGAAATACCAGCAGTGCCAGCATACCTTTAACCATAGTGTCGGAATTGGGTAATCAGCTCGATGTCCCCCGCAACTTATTATTGAGTGGTTTTGGCGTAGGATTATCATGGGGACATGCATTAATTGAAACGAATGGTGTAATTTGCCCTAAAGTTCTTGAGATTTGACGAATCCATTTTCATTAGTAAATAAAAAAATTCTGGTAACTGGAGCTTCTTCAGGAATTGGACGTTCTTGTGCAATTGAATTGTCTAAGGCTGGAGCTCAAGTGGTTGTAACTGGGAGGAATGAAAATCGATTGAAGGAAGTAGCTCAAATTGCAAATGCAAATAAGTCTATCGTTGTTGATTTATGCAGTGAAGATGGCGTCTCATCTTTGGTAAAGCAATTAGAGAATATAGATGGGATCGTTCATGCTGCTGGCATTATCAAACCATTTCCTGTTTCATTCGTGGGAGCTAAACACATTAATGAGGTCCAAAGTATTAATTTCAATGCTCCAGTTGAATTGACTTCTTTACTGCTGAGAAAAAGAAAGATTAATAATAACGGTTCTATAGTATTCATTTCCTCAATATCTAGCTCTTTTCCTTATAAAGGAGGAGCCATATACACCGCATTCAAGGCTGCACTTGAAACGTATAGTAAAGTGGTGGCTTTAGAATATGGTGAGAAAGGAATCAGATCTAATTGTATTAAAGCAGCTTTAGTTAACACAAAAGTGCTTGATGAAACAATCAATAGTCTTCCGCCAGAAATATTGGAAGAGCATAAAAAAAGATATTTACTTGGATTTGGAGAGCCCGATGATGTGGCTAATGCCTGTATCTATTTTTTATCGAATGCGTCGAGATGGGTTACAGGAACAAATTTAGTACTTGACGGTGGTTTAACAGCAGGAGCATGAGTAATCAATTTAAATATAGCGTGGTTATTCCAACTTTAAATTCTGCTGAGTTTATTGAAGAAACAGTTTCAAGAATTTCAGCAAGTTTGCAGAAGTTAGGACTTGACTATGAGCTAATTATTATTGATGACTTTAGTACAGACAATACATGGGAAATAATCAAGTCGATAAATTCTCAAAGCCAAATAGTTGTAAAAGGGATTCGTTTGTCGAAGAATTTTGGTCAGCACAAAGCGACCATGTGTGGATTTAACAAGGCCGAAGGTGATTTTGTAATTACGATGGATGATGATTTGGAGTCAGATCCTGAATCAATTCCTTTGCTAATTGAAGAGCAAGAAAAATCCAATGCTGATTTGGTTTACGCACATTATACAAATTTAAAAAGAGGACCTGTTCGACTTATTTTATTTAGTGTGTTCCGATTTTTTGCCAAATTAATTGAAGGTAAAAAACGAGTACATGGTTCGAGTTTCCGTCTTTTAAAAACGACACTTGCTAAGAAAGTCATTAAGAATGCGAATAGTTTTTCTTTTATTGACGAACTATTTTTGTGGAATACGGAAAGGGTGGAGTTCGTCAATATTAAACACCGCGCCGGTTTGCGAGGCAAAAGTAATTACACAATTCGAGGTCTTGTGAATACTTCAACAGAGTTGGTCCTTTTTTCGTCTGACTTTCCCTTGAGATTTATTAAGTATTTGGGGATGACATTTGCTGTAGTTAATTTTCTAATTGGCTCGTTTTATATTGTGCGGAAATTGATTGGAAAAGTAGATGAACCGGGTTTTGCGGCTTTGATAGTTAGCATCCTCTTCTCTACAGGTATCATTTTACTGGCGATTGGAGTTATAGGAGAATACCTGAACAAAGTTTTTAAATCTGTTCAAAACATGCCTTTGTATTCAATTGGAGATGAGGTATGATTAGTCTTGACCAATATGGAATCACCTTAAAGCGGATAACAGAAGAGGACATTGAACTCATCAGAAATAAACGCAATACTCCTGCGATTCGAGCACGGATGGCCTATAGAAAAAAAATTTCAAGTGCAGAACAGAAACTTTGGTTTCAGAGTATAAATAATCAATTGAATTATTATTTCTTAATCAAAATTGATTTTAAGCCTATTGGGGTTATTAATTGTAAAGAAGTCAATATCGTCGATCAATATGGAGAGGGCGGAATATTTATTTGGGATGAAAACTATGTTGGAACTCCATACCCTACTTTTGCGTCACTGATTTTGCTAGACTTTATATTTAATGAATTGTGCATTGGTAACTTGTCTTTTGCACGAATATTAAGTTCAAATAGTGGTGCACAGCGATACAATAAAATGTTGGGATATGTTAAAATGCCAAGACAGGAAAATATTGATAATCAGTGGTATGTTTTAACAAAAGAAACGTTCAACAAAAAAAGCATATTGTTAAAGAAGGCGGCTAAAGCATTTAGTAAGTCAGAAGGAAAACTCATTGTGAGAGGAGGGATATGCAAAGAAAATTTAAATGAGCTCAATGCTTATTTAGAGCAGAATGCATAGTCCAGAATTAATTTATGTAATATAACGGTGTATTTAATACTTGATTTAGTATTTCAAGAACCATGATTAGGGTTTCTTATCAATAGGAGATATGACTGAAAATTCATTTGGAAATAAGGAGGCATTGTGTCAATTGAATTACATTGTCGGTATAGGAAGGTCTGGAAGTACGCTTTTAACAACCATGCTTAATGCAAACTCGCAAGTAAAAGCAATTCCTGAAATACCAATTACCATATTTTTTGCGAATCGATACAAATACATTCGAGGTAGAAATCAGCAACTAGAAAATAGTGCTAAATCCTACTTGTCGATATATCAAAAAATGAGGCCAGGAGACCTTGTTGATTTAAGTGCAGAAAAGATTGATTTTCAGGGTTGCGAGTACAACTCATACCATGGGTTTTTATCTCAGGTATTTGAAAACTTCACGATTGCTGGAAAGTCAGGAAACACCAAACTCGTTATTGATAAAAATCCCTATTATACTTTTCATTATAAGCGCCTGAAAAAGCTTTCACCAACTCCGAAATTTATCGTTTTAACCAGAGATTATAGGGCTAATATATTAAGCCGTAAATCAAAATCGTTGAATAAACCCACTAATGTTGCCTTTAATGCATTTCGGTGGAGAATTTTTCATAAAAAGCTCGTAAAATTTCAAGATAATGAAGATTGTTTAATTACTAGATACGAGGACTTAGTGAAGAATCAGTCAGCGGAGCTAACACGGATTTGCGAATTTTTGAAGATCAATTATGAATCAGATACGGTAGGAAATAGAATAGTAGAAAATGTCGCAACAACCATCGAGGATGAAAAAACAAAAAATTTTGCCAACGAACATTTTCATGGATTAACAAAGCCTGTTTATCAAAATAGATTAGAGGCTTGGAAAACAGAATTATCAGCTGAAGAGATCGGATTAAGTGAGTTGATTTGTGGAAGCCTTGGTTTGGTATATGGGTATGAAATGAAGAAACAATCGAGAAGTCAATACGCGGTTACAGTAGCTAAATATTTTAGGTGGTATTTACTGGCACATTTTAGTATTTACAAAGAGTATCCGATATATTACCTTCCTGTTTGGGTGAAGTTAAAACGCTTAAAACAAGTCGTGACAGGAAAATGACGGAGAATGCGTTTATATTAAGTGCTGGTAGATCGGGATCAACATTGCTAAGCAATTTGCTCAATGGACATTCCGAAATACTGAGTACACCAGAAAGTGTTTTTCTTGTTTTAATGGGAATTAAATATGGAAATCAAAGTAGTTTTAGCGAAAAAGATTATAAAATGATTTCTGAGCATGTCTGGTTAAGAAAAAAAGAGCTAAAAGGCAGTTGGAACCAAGACAAAACACAATTATTAGCACAGTTAATCAGTCAGCAACCACAATCCATCACACATATCTTAGACCTTATTTATCGTTCTTATAATGGCGTAGGTAATAAAATAAATCCGAAAGTAATTGTCGACAAGAACCCCATGTATTCTCGCTATTTAAAAGTCATTGATCGCTGTTATCCAAAAGCGAAGAAGATTATTTTAGTCCGAGATTATCGAGATCGATTCGTGTCAATCAGAAAGAATCAACCCTTTAAATTTGTTTCCCCGGGCATTATTAGAGGAATAGCATGGGCAAGAAGAAATAAAGTGTTGTACAAGTATTATTGTGAAAATAAATCGTCCTGTTTATTAGTGAAATACGAAAGTTTAATTAAAAATACGGATTTGGTTCTGGCAGAAATTTGTCAGTTTGTTGGATTGCAGTATGAAGAAGAAATGAAGGATTTCAGATTGCAGTATAAACATCAATTTGAATCGGAGGAAGTTTCTGAAGAGCAACAGAAATTTCTAGATAACATGCATCATTTATCGAGTCAACCAATTACTAATTCTAGGATCGGTATTTGGAAAGAGCTCGATAAGAAAACGATTCAGAAACTAGAGGTTTTCTGTTCGAAGATAGGGTCAGAGTTTGGATATGTGCCGTCCCAATCTATTTCAGCCTTTAGTAAATTGGTAGTTCGAATAAAATTAATGCCAAAAATAGCTAAAGGAATAATCGTTGCTGCTTTTAGAAAAGTTTCTTTTCACCTTCCTTTTTGGCTACAAAAAATTTTAGTAAACTATTTGCGTTAATGGTCTATTCAAAAGAAAAGCTGGATAGTATTCCAGTCCATTTTATACTGTGTACGGAAAGAACGGGGAGCTCATTATTAAGCCTTATGCTGAATTTGCATCCTCAGATCCTTTCACCAAGCGAGGAACCATTTGCACTTTATTTTTGGAAAAAGTATCGGAACAAAAAACTTTGGTCTGAACGCGACGTATTGAAATACGTAGATCAGTTTTTTTTATTGGCTGAAAAAAATACGGATCTGTATTTTAGTAAAAGAGAGGTTTTTCTAGAAAGTCTCCTTTCCCACCGTTCTATTTTAAATTATCAAAGGCTGGTTAAACTTACTTATTTGCATTTTATTGATACGAAAGATAAATCAGACATTGCGGTAATTGTTGATAAGCAGATCAAATATTTTTTCTATTTAAAGCAGCTAAAAGTAATTTTCCCAGATGCCAGATACATAGTGCTCTCGAGAGATGTTAGAGATAACATTGTTTCAAAGCAAAATAGGTCTTTGAACTGGAATCAGCATCCCATATTTTTGGCTGGATTATGGAGAGATTCTTATGCTAATGTGGCTTTGTTGCATACGAATGAGCATTGTAAAATTCAATACGAGCAATTTGTTCGTGATACGGTAAACACATTGACTACTGTCTGAAATTTTATTGGATTGGAGTTTAAAGAAGTCATGATGGAAACAGCAGGTATTTATGCAAACTTTTTAGACGAAAAAAAGAATGATGTTGATCCTGCTTTTATTAAGCGATTACAAAGTTTTCATAGTGGTTTGAGTAGTAAGATGAGTGAATCAAAGATTGGTCAATACAAGAATGTACTCGATAATACAGTTTTAGAAAAAGTGGAATGTATTTGTGGTTTTTGGCTTAACAATATGGGCTATGAAATTTCTTCGAAGAAAAAAACACTAGGTGGTTCGGCTATTTACCATGTCACGTTAGCTAGATGTTACCGTAAGTATTTATTGAAGTTTTATTTATTCATTCCTTTCAGGATGAAATTGTTTTTTAAACAAATTCGAAGAACAGCTAAAAATGTATAAATGTGGCTGCTTAATACACCCGGAGCCAATTGACAACATTAATGGCCAATAATGCTATTGGTCTTAATATTGTTGCTGTAGTTGTTATGGCCCATTGGGGCGCTTTTTGCAACAGTTTAAATTTCTCTACTCGCTTTTGAAGAAACAAGGATGTGATAACGACTGATTTTACTTTGTTTTTGCGACTTTTATATTCGTCACGTAGCGTATCCATTACAATGATGATTCGGTTGTTTTCGGTTAAATTCCATGCTTCGTGTTGAAAAGCATCCATAAAAATTAACCATTTACCATTCTCCCAAGACCGTTTCTCACCTTGAACGCAAAATCCGCAATCTGGCAGTGTGCCCGGAACGTCCAACCCAAAATGGCTTCTGTAAATCGCATTAGTATCTCCGCAGTGAGGGAGTATTTTCCCGCTAGGGCTTAATAGGTTAAAGGACAATGAAATAATTTCTGGATACTTATTGATAATTTCAGTTGTGCTAGGAAAATATTTCTGTTGCTTTTTGAATTCAATTCCCCAAGACCTTAAAGAAATCGTTTTCCATGTACTGTCGTTATTCACCATGGATGTATTGAAATAAGCTTTCAGGTTATGATTTTCTAGATAGGCCTTTAATTCCGAAAGAATTACTTCATAATTAGCTTCAAATTCTGCACTCCATTTTTGTGTAGAAGGTTCAATGTAAGGAGCTTCTTTTCCGCGGTATTCTCGCGTTTCATCAAAAAGACTAAACCATAATTTCACAAGCTATTATTTTAACCAAAGATATGTTATTTTAGCATTTTAATCGACCAATTATGGATAGAACCGAGAAGAATCCAAAGTATTTTTATGACGTTAAGGATTTTCCGTTTTTAAATAAACTCGTTGGCAATTTTAACGTAATAAAAGACGAGCTTATCGAATTGTTAAGGCTAGAAAGTAAATCCGAATGGTTAATTACTTTTCCGGATTATGTCGAAGCAAAAAAAGACGTGTCTTGGCGCGTGTTTACCTTTGTTTTTTTTCAAATGAAGAACTTGCACAATGCTGATTTATGTCCAAGAACTGCAAAATTTATTCATGATATAGATCAAATGATTTCTTGTGATTTTTCTTGGTTGCCAGGAAAAACACACATTTTACCACACAAAGGTTATACAAGAATGGTTTTACGTTGTCACCTGCCATTAATTGTCCCTGATGGGGAGCTATGTAGGATAAGAGTGGGGGATGAAGTAAGAAAATGGAAGGAGGGAGAACTGATCATTTTTGATGATTCTTTTGAACACGAAGCGTGGAATGACAGTAAACAAGATCGGGTAGTGCTTATGTTTGATATTCCGAATCCTAATTGGAATTATACTCCAAATGAAATTTCAAAGTTTAAAATTGAGAACATGGATGATCCATTTTTACTTTCTTTTGCAACAAAAGAACAATGGCAGCTAGCGTACCAAAATAAAATCTTACCTAATGCTAATTAGGAATCGGCTTTTGTGTCTAGCAATACTAGTGCAACTTTTTCTGATTTATTTCGTCTAAATATTGAAGAATTCGGTAGATTTTTAGTAACTTCTTTCGGATGATTTTCGAAAAATCACTTGTAATGAAGAAAATAGTTATTCTTACACTATTACCATTAGGTTCTGTAACCATGTGCTTGTCGCAAACCACAGCTGCTCAGAGACTAGAAAAATCAAATAAAAAAGAAAGCTCTCCCTTACCAATAGCAGTTGATTATGCGAACAAGGATTCTCAGCTTTATTGTGAAAAGGCTTTTGTGAAAGAATACATCCTAGGTGGTGAAACACCATCTACTTTGCCCAAAATGATCGATTATACAGATTCAATAGAATTTAAGTTCGCTTTGAAGAATTGGATTGTTAGTAATCCAGAATTGGTAAAACCTGCAAAGCGAATTAAGACTAAATAGGATTGAAACTTAATTTAGACCGTTATGAAAACAATTTTCGCTTTAGCTTGTAGCTTTTTCATTTTTTCAGGAGTTAACGCACAATGGCTAAACAATGATGATTGTGCTACAGCATTCTCACTCACCGTTGGTGCAGCTTGTACAACGGGAGACAATTTTATAGCTACGAGCGGTTCCGATTTTTCTATGACTTGTGGAACTACGGATGCAGCTGTCTGGTTTTCTTTTGTTTGTCCTCCGTCAGGCAGTGTGACCATTTCAACAGATCATGCGGCAACCTCGTTTGATACACACATTAATCTACTGGGTGCAGCAGCAGGAGACCCAACTGTTTGTCCAGGTGCTGGATCAATGTTTGAGTATGGCTGTAATGATGATGGCCCCGGCACAATTGCTGCTGTGAATTCAATTTTGGTAGCAGGGGGACTCGTACCCGGACAGACCTATTGGATCCAGTTAGATGGTTTTGCCGCCGCCACTGGTACGTATTGTATTGATATTGTGGAAACTGTATGCACTGCTGATGCAGGGACGTTTACGGTTAATGTAACTGGGGGTAGCACTGTTGTTGTTGGCGATACTATTTGGGTGTGTGATAATACGGTCTCTTGTTTTGAAATTATTTCGAATAACGATTTTGTATTGCCTCCACCACAAAGTGGGGAAACATCTGAGTTAATG
>JABJPZ010000148.1 GCA_018663635.1 Crocinitomicaceae bacterium | reverse complement strand
TATTGAATAGAGTCTGTAGCAGTAACATAATAACAACCCGCAATTGAGCCATTATTAGAAAACTCAAAAGTAGTGTCTAATGCTGAGGTAGTTGTTCCAATAGCAGTGTATATTCCACCAATGGTGTCTGTGTAGTAAATGGTATAAGAGGTTACATCATCAGCACATGAATTATTAGGATTATTCCATACCAATGTGCTTAGTTCGTTCGCACAGTCTGGTGTTATCGATACTGTTGGCGAACAAGGAGGAGTTAAGTCAACAGGTATGTCGCATGTTTTTTGAGACAAGTTTAACAATGGAGAGACTATGCCAGGAACAGAATAACTACCTGTACTTTCTACGTAGTAGCAATATTCCTTCCCGTTATATAAATTACTGTCTATATAGAAATCGTTTGTTGTGGAACCTAAAAATACAAAAGGCCCACTAAAAGTTTCTGATCGGAAAACATCAAAACTTGAGTTTATCCAAGGCACTTGTTCCACCCAGCTTAACGTAATGCGGTTATCATTGGGTGTGGTTGATAAGAATACAGAGGAAGCAAAATTAGTTCCACCGACCAATGAATCGGGAACGCCATTAATCGTTGCGAATAAATCGACCCTGTAGTTATTAGCATCGGTAACAGTATTGATACTGTTGTGAACAAAAAAGGTGTCTAAAAGGGATAGAGACGAAACGGAGCTCGTGGTATGCACTAAAGTAGTTGCACCTGTAAATCCAGTTCCGTGGAAGACTTTGTAGTGGTAAGGTCCCGGAACCAATAGTGTGTCAAGCTCCGTTGGGTTGACCCACCTAATAGAGTCGATGCCAGAAGAGACATCTGTTTCCAACACAGACACATGAGTAATGATTGGAACATCTTGGAGCAAAGAGGTGCATGCTGAATCACTCGGACAACTTTCTAATTGATTATTTTCAAAAATGCTCGTTACCACGTAGCAATATTGATTTCCTATAGTCAGCCCTGTATTATCAATAAACAAAGTGGTTCCTGAGCCTGAAACAGCGCCAATAAGCTGATAATTGTAGGTGCTTAAATCCAGATTATAACAACAAGGATCATTAGGGATAGCACTTCCTCCAACACTTCTGTAAATGTTATATCCTTCGCATACTGTAGCACAATCACTGGGATCCCATGATAGTGTTACAGTGTTACCCAATGGCGAAGCGCTCAATCCTGTTATTCTAGGAGGTATTACGGAAATGTTCATTGTTTGGGTTGAGGATAGCTCTGGAAGCCCATTATCTTCTGCTGTAAAAAACAATTGATAGTCAGAAAAGCGAATGTGGCTGCAATTCGTATTCCAAGAAAAAATACTTGTTTGTGGCGCAGGACCCGTAACAGAATTGAAAATAGCAGGACTTGAGCTAACAGAAAGAGGCAGACCAGATGCTTCTATGGTAACATTGTCTCCAGCATCAACATCTGTTGCTAATACATTAAATGAAATATTTTCTCCGGCAACAACACATAAGTCGGGAAGAGGCGTAATCTCAGGAGGAACGTTATCACAACCGCTAATTACTGTAATTTGAATATCTCTGATTACGTAACCTATAGCGTTTCCATTTCGGTATTCGGTTATTTTTATGGCAATATTGAATTCGCCAACAAGTCCCGGGTTATTCCAGCAAAAATCTCCTGTAGCGGGGTTTAAAGAAATTGCTCCGCCCCCTAGTGTATTCGGGTAGGTGTAATTAACCCCAAGAAATAAAGGGGCACAATTATCATCTAGCGGAACGACTAACTCGTAGCCAAGACTGTCCCCGTCTGAATCGATTGCTTCAGGATTATAACAATATGCAAAATTCACACACGCATACTCTGGACAAGGACAATCTCCAAAAGTCACTGAATTATTGGGGGCACCTAAAAAAGGACTGATTACTAGTTGAGATTGAATAGAAAATGCAACGTTATCAGAGTCTAGTGAACCGCCAATATTTATTATTCCACCATTCCGATTGGGATCGCTTACACATATCTGAAACGTTCCTGATCCGACATAGGTATGCGTGATTACATAGATGTTTTTTTGAGCATCATATCCCGGTATTAAGCTAATAGAAAGCCTTTCAACGGTATCTAAATCACCGTCTCCGAATTGAATTTCTAATTCCGGCCTATCTGCTGGGCTTGAAGTTTTTGTACAGGTTGTAATTGTAAATTCATAGGTAGTACCGAATAAATGCGTATAAGTAATTTCTCCACCCCTGTTGTGTGTAGCCATCGTCAAAATGGGAGTAAAAAGAAAAAATATAATGCAGAGTTGTTTCATTCAATTTGCCGCAGCATGATTTAAACACAAATTTAGCGTTTTTATTTTGTAGAAGAGCTCCAAATTAAGTGTTCGAGTAGCAGATTAACCATGAAATGTACTTTATGCAACAAATGATGTGCCGAAATCGTTACTTTTATCGATTCTAAAAGAGTAGTCTTATGATTGTTAAAAGTGTTAAAAATCCGGGAGAAGGTTCTGTTCAAATATTTTTGGTGAACGCGGTAGCTGAAGTTTCTTCATTGATCCTTGCTAAAAAAACGAAGGAATATGTTAAAAAACAGCTAGGGAAAAAAAAGAGTATGACGATTAATCATGACGGTTTATACTCGATTGTTCAATTATTGGAGAGTACAGAAAATCTCGAAAAAATAAGAGAACGAGGAGCCAAACTCGTTGAATATTGTGCTAAAGAAGAGATTAAAAAAGTACACTTATCTGGCACTGTGGGCGTTTCTGAAACCTTGGCCATGGCAGAAGGCATCTATTTGGCTAATTACCAGTTTTTAAAGTATTTCGGAGATGCTAAAAAACGGAAAAACAAATTGACTCTCATTGAGATATGTCATGAAGGAATAGGTAAAAAAGAAGTCAAAGAATTAAATAATTTACTCACTGCTGTCTATGAAACAAGAGATTTGGTGAATGAACCTCAGTCGTTTTTAACGGCTAAGCAATTATCAGAGGAGATTAAAAGAATTGGAGAAGGCTCGGGCTTTAATGTGGAAGTTTTTGATCAGGCAAAAATAAAATCGCTTAAGATGGGAGGTCTATTAGCGGTCAATCAGGGAAGTGTTGAGCCTGCTACTTTTTCTATTTTAGAATGGAAGCCAACTGATGCAGTTAATACCAGACCTTATGTTATTGTTGGAAAAGGCGTCGTTTATGATACAGGAGGGTTGAGTTTAAAACCAACTCCCAATAGCATGGATATTATGAAATGCGACATGGCTGGAGCGGCCATGATGATTGGCGCCATGAGTGCCATTGCTTCAAATAAGTTACCGATACATGTTATTTGCTTAATCCCCGCTACTGACAATCGTCCCGGAGGAATTGCATATGCTCCTGGAGACGTTGTAACCATGTACAATGGGAAAACGGTTGAAGTGTTAAATACTGACGCCGAAGGCAGAATGATTTTAGCTGACGCCTTGAGCTTTGCTGAACAGTATAAGCCTGAACTGGTTGTTGATGCTGCTACATTGACTGGCTCAGCTGCCCGTGCGATTGGTTCAGTCGGTATTGTAGCTATGGGTAATGCGGCTGATGAAGAATTCATTGAGTTGAACGAAGCTGGCGAAGAAGTATACGAGAGAATAGTTCAGTTTCCATTTTGGGAAGAGTATGGAGATCAAATCAAATCTAAAATTGCTGATATTAAGAATTTAGGAGGGCCAGAAGCAGGCGCAATAACAGCAGGAAAATTTTTGGAATGCTTCACTAATGATCCCTATATACATCTGGATATTGCAGGTCCGGCTTGGCTGGGTGCGGCATCTCATTACAGAACTCAGGGTGGCTCAGGAATTGGAGTACGACTGATGTACACGTTTTTTAAAAATAAGTGTTCTTAAGGTACGTGAACGATGGCAAAAAATGTAAGAGTTGGAATTTCGATAGGTGATATTAATGGAATAGGTCCAGAGCTTATTGTACGAGCATTCGCAGATTCTCGGATAATGAGTAACATCACCCCAGTTATATATGGCTCTGTCGGAGTGCTTAACGCGCATCAAGAAGGATTGGGGGCAGGTAAAGTTGATTTTACAGAAATTAACAACGCTCGTAATCTCGTTCAAAATAAGTTGAATATTGTTAAACTTTGGAGTGACAACATCAGTTTAGATTTGGGATCGTCGACAAAAGAGGGAGGCGAATGCTCCTTTAAATCTCTTGAAGCAGCAACATCCGACTTGGCATCCAATAAAATTGACGTTCTAGTTACAGCCCCAATTAATAAAGACAATATTCAGTCCGACGGATTTGATTTTCCTGGGCATACGGAGTACTTAGCAAAATTATCTAATGTAGATAATGCGTTGATGTTTATGTGTAGCGACAATTTAAGAGTGGGTATTGTAACTGGCCATATTCCCATTAGCAAAGTGGCGCAAACCTTAACCCAAGAGAATATTCTAGCAAAAATTGTTCAAATGAATGCCTCTTTAATTCAAGATTTTGTAATTAATCGCCCAAAAATAGCAGTGCTGGGCCTCAACCCTCACGCTGGCGAAAAGGGGTTGCTGGGGGATGAAGAAAAGGATATAATTGCTCCCGCCGTTAAACGCGCTTCGGAGATGGGGATATTGGCTTTTGGTCCCTATCCTGCAGATGGGTTTTTTGGGAGTACGGGGTATAAAAAATTTGATGCTGTTCTTGCCATGTATCACGATCAGGGATTAATCCCTTTTAAGGCACTAACATTTGGACAAGGAGTTAATTACACTGCTGGCTTACCAATTGTTAGAACGTCTCCTGATCATGGAACTGCATACGATTTAGTAGGTCGAGGAACGGCTTCTTTATCTTCATTTCAGAGCGCTGTATTCCTGGCTAGAGATGTCTATTTAAATCGAGCATTTCAGAAAGAGGTTTCATTAACCCCTCTAAAATAAAGAAAGCCTACAGAAAGATTCGTTAGTAGTCTTTTGTAAAATCAGCTATTTAGTTATCTTTGCACTCCCTTAAACTGAACGAGTGAGGAAACAACACTATAAGATACCCTTTACAGGATTAAAGTTAGGTGTTCATGATTTTTCGTTTAAGGTAACGGAAACGTTCTTTGAATCTGATGATTATTTAGAAATTGAAAAGGCCAATTGCCACATCAATTTGACTTTGGAAAAACAAAGTACAATGTTGGTTTTGACTTTTGATATTTCAGGTTTAGTCACCGTTCCTTGCGATCGGTGTTCTTACCCAACTGAAGTAGAAGTGGAAGGAAGTTATGGTTTAATAGCAAAATTCTCAGAAGTAGAGTTGCAAAACACAGAAGAGATAATTTATTTGCCTCCCTCAGAGTATGAGATAGATATAAGAGAATTTGTTTATGAATTCATTCAGCTCTCGCTTCCAGTAAAAAAAATGCACCCTGAAGGCGCATGCAATCAAGATGTAATTGAGAACTTAGACAATTATTTAATTACTGAAAATCAATCAGAAAAAGATTCAGAAGAAAATTCCAGTGTTGATCCAAGATGGGCAGCACTTAATAAATTGAAAAAGAAAAATTAAAAAGAGATAAAATGGCACATCCTAAACGTAAGCAGTCTAAAACAAGAAGAGACAAAAGGAGAACCCATTATAAGGCGGAAAGTCAGCAAATAGCTACTTGTCCGACTACTGGGGAAGCACATTTGTATCACCGTGCTCATTGGTCAGAAGGAAAACTTTATTATAAAGGTAAAGTGGTGATGGAAAAGGAAACAGAACTGTAATTTCTTATCCATAGTTTTTTTATTTCCTAATTACTCGTAGCTTGCTACTGTGAGAATCGGTTTAGACATTATGGGTGGTGACTTCGCCCCCGAATCGACAGTCTTGGGTGCAATTTCTGCATTAGAAGACTTAGGCCAAGAAGATACGTTAGTTCTAATTGGCAACATTGATAAAATCAAAGCAATTCTTGATAGAGAAAATCAACCCCATGACGCATTTGAAATTGTTGCGTCTGAAGAGGTAATTGAAATGGATGAACATCCTGCTCGTGCAATTTCAAGAAAAACTAAATCCAGTATAGCAATAGGATTTCACATGCTAAAGAATGGCACTTTAGATGCTTTTTCAAGCGCAGGCAATTCAGGTGCAATGCTGGTTGGCTCCATGCATGTAGTAAGATCAATTCCTGGAGTTATTCGGCCATCTATTGCGTCAGACCTTCCAAAGGAGGATGGTAGCAGAGGCATTATCCTTGATGTTGGAATTAATGCAGATTGCAAACCCGATGTGCTCTACCAATTTGCAGTAATAGGCTCTTTGTATGCAGAACATGCTCTTGGGATAACAAACCCGAAGGTTGGCTTACTTAATATTGGAGAGGAACGCGAAAAGGGAAATTTACTAACTCAAGCGACATATCGCTTAATGGAAGAAACCAACGAATTTAATTTTGTTGGTAATGTTGAAGGAAGGGATTTATTTGATAGTTCTGCAGATGTGGTTGTATGCGATGGGTTTACTGGCAATGTTGTGTTGAAAGAGGCCGAAGCGTTTTTCAAATTAATTAGTAAAAGAGGGCTAATGGACGATTATTTCAAAAGGTTCAATTATGAAAATTATGGAGGCACACCGGTTCTTGGAATTAATTCAAATGTTCTAATCGGACACGGTATTTCTAGTCCAAGAGCAATAAAAAATATGATTATAGCTTCAAAAACCGTTACTTTGGCGGAACTTCCATTAAAAATTAAACAAGCGTTTAACTAAATGAAAAAAGTTACAGCCGCCATTACATCATTACATGGTTATGTTCCCGAAAAAGTACTCTCTAATGCTGACCTGGAAAAGATGGTTGACACAAATGATGAGTGGATTACAACTAGAACTGGAATTAAAGAACGAAGAATAGTTTCAGATGGGCAAGCGGCATCAGACCTCGGGGCTGAAGTTGTGAAAGGAATTTGTCAAAAAAGAGGAATTTCACCTGAAGAAATTGATGTGGTCGTTGTGGGTACTATTACCAGCGACTATAAATTTCCTTCTGCAGGAAACTTGATTTGCGAAAAATCAGGAGCGATAAACGCGTGGGGATTTGACTTAGCTGCTGCTTGTTCAGGCTTCATTTATGCTTTAACGACAGGTGCACAGTTTATTGAATCAGGGCGTCATCAGAAGGTTATTGTAATTGGAGTGGACATTATGTCTACAATAGTTGATTATACAGATCGGGCTACTTGCATCATTTTTGGTGATGGTGCAGGAGGCGTTCTTTTGGAGCCAAATTCAGATGGCGAAGGAGTAATTGATTACATCATGAAAAATGATGCAACTGGTAAAGACCATTTGATACAGAAAGTTGGAGGCTCAGCGGAGCCAATTACGATTGATAACATCCAAGAAAATAGACATTTTATCTTTCAAGATGGAAGACCAGTTTTTAAGCATGCCGTTACTAAAATGGCCGATGTTTCTGCTGAAATTATGGAGAACAACGACCTATCCAGCGAAGACGTTGCTTGGCTCGTTCCTCATCAAGCAAACCTTCGAATAATTGATGCAACTTCAAATCGCATGGGACTTACTAACGACAAAGTCATGATTAACATCGAGAAGTATGGCAACACTACTGCAGCTACCATTCCACTTTGTTTATGGGAATGGGAAGAAAAATTGAAGAAAGGTGACAACATTGTATTAGCAGCATTTGGTGGTGGATTTACGTGGGGGTCTATGTATATTAAATGGGCTTACAATAGTTGAATCTATTCATTTAAGCTTATTCAAGAATTTATATCTTTATCAACAATTTAGTAAGAACAATAGCATTTAAAAACAAGCTCTTCGGAGTCTGGAAAATAAAATAAAACAGTAACATATGAATCTTAGAGAAATTCAAGAGCTGATAAAATTTGTGGCCAAGGCAGGAGTGAATGAAGTGGCGATTGAGCATAATGATTTTAAAATATGCATAAAATCAGAGTCATTAGCCAGAAAAAAGACTAAACAAGCCCCGGAACAGGTCCTTGTATCTGCTCCTGTAGTTGCACAAGGAATTCCATCGCAGCCTGTAGGGCCGGCAGCGGCAATGCCAATAGCTCCAGCTGCACCTTCAGAGTCGATAGAGACTAATAATACAAACGAAGAGACAGTAGAAGATAACTACCACGTGGTCAATTCTCCGATGATTGGCACCTTCTATAGAAAGCCATCACCTGACAAAGATGAGTTTGTTCAAGTTGGTGATATGGTAAAAGAAGGTGATACACTTTGTGTTGTAGAGGCCATGAAGCTATTTAATGAGATTGAAGCAGATATAACAGGTACTATTGTGAAGGTGCTTGTTGATGATTCGACTCCAATTGAGTACGACCAACCATTGTTTTGGATTGAACCTGCTTAACTTTAGTAGCCCTCAATAATAATTTAACCTAGTTCGTGATGTTCAAGAAAATTCTAATTGCTAATAGAGGAGAAATCGCGCTGCGTATAATAAGAACCTGTAAAGAAATGGGTATTAAATCTGTTGTGGTGTATTCTACTGCAGATTCCGAGAGTCTTCCCGTTAGGTTCGCAGATGAAGCAGTTTGTATTGGTCCGCCATCAAGCTCTGAATCGTATTTAAAAATTGCTAATATTATTGCTGCTGCGGAAATAACCAATGCAGACGCAATCCATCCAGGATATGGGTTTCTTTCGGAAAACTCGAAATTCTCACAGATCTGCGAAGATCATGGTATAAAATTCATCGGTGCCTCGGCAGCCATGATTGATAAAATGGGGGATAAAGCATCCGCTAAAACGACAATGCTTAAAGCAAAAGTTCCATGCGTTCCGGGGTCGAAAGGCTTACTTAAAAACCTTGCAGACGCCTATAAACAAGCGGAAGTGATTGGATATCCTGTTATGATTAAAGCGACAGCAGGTGGTGGTGGAAAAGGAATGCGTGTAGTTTGGGCTAAAACTGAGATGGAGGAACACTGGGACTCTGCTCGAGCTGAGTCAGCAGCAGCTTTTGGAAACGACGGCATGTATATGGAGAAGTTTGTAGAAGAACCTCGGCATATTGAAATTCAGGTTGCGGGAGACATGTATGGGAATGCATGTCATATGTCTGAAAGAGATTGCTCAATTCAAAGAAGACATCAGAAATTGGTTGAGGAGACTCCATCGCCATTTATGACCGAAGAGCTGAGGACAGCGATGGGAGATGCTTCAGTTAAGGCAGTTAAGGCCATCAAATACGAAGGTGTTGGAACTGTTGAATTCTTAGTTGACAAGCACAGGAATTTTTATTTTATGGAAATGAATACCAGAATTCAGGTTGAACACACCATAACAGAGGAAGTGATTAATTTTGATTTAATCAAAGAGCAAATAAAACTAGCTGCAGGAGAAAAAATTACGGGAACTGAATATATTCCAAGACTTCACGCAATTCAATGCCGAATTAATGCAGAAAACCCACTGAAGGGATTCATTCCCTGCCCTGGGACTATCACAGATTATCATGAACCTGGTGGTCACGGGATTAGAATTGACTCGCATGTTTATGCGGGTTATACGATATCACCGTATTACGATTCGATGATTTCTAAGTTAATTACTGTTGCTCAAACAAGAGAGGAAGCAATAACGAAGATGAAAAGAGCATTGAGTGAGTACATTATTGAAGGAAAAGGAATCAGTACGACCATTCCATTTCACCAGCAATTGATGGAAGATAAAAGTTTTAACGAAGGTAATTTTACTACCAAGTTCATGGAAACGTTTGAGATGAAATAAGGAGCAATCAAATTGAATTTGATACTGATTTCTTTGCATTTTGACTCAATTGTATATCTCTATTGATTTCAGCGATGTCTTTTTTATTGCTTTTGCGCAATACTTCTTTGTATTCTGAAAATTTTTCTAAAGCCTTTTCATATTGTTGATTTGCGTGATATGCTTTACCTAAAAACCATATGGACTGAATTGGGGCGCATTCTTCTTTGTGATTTCTAAACTTATAATACGCTGAAAGCTTATCTTGACTTGATTGCAAGAATTTGAGTGATTTTTCTTTTTGATTCGGCGTATGTAAGTATAAATATCCGATTATGGCTTGGACATTAGAATTTCCGGGATAAGCCCGGTCTAATTCTAGGAATGCTGGTAAAGCCATTTCGTACAATTCGTAATCGATGAAAATGTGTGCCTTATAAAATTCGGATTTAAAATCTTGAGCACAAATTAAATTTGACATGAATAGAAAAGTCATAAATGTGTGTATCAAGAGTTTCATGAGATAAAAAAAGGTATTGATTACATATAGATTACCACTAATCAGCAATTTATGTTGTAACCAACTTCCTAAAGTCATTAATCAATTTCCCAAATGATATCAATCAATTTAAGGTATGCCTTAGGCATGTGCCCGTAGATGGTGCGAATGGCATTCTTTCCTAAACCTGGGTGGACGCGTTAGCAGTACCTTTTTTACACTCATATGATTGTTTTGAGGAATTGTGTACTTAATTAATAATCTTCCAGCATTAGTTCTTATATCGATAGCTCTAAAAAAGTTACATCCAATTAATAAAAACATGGATGTATGATTTTAACGCTGAAAACAATACAGAAGTAGTTTAATGGTTGCTGCTGTAGAAAGGCGTGTTGTTAAAAGAAGTTATTTCTCGGCTTCGACAAGAAATACAAATTGACGTATGTGGCTAATCTGCTTTACACGACTTTTATATTGAATTTGATTGTACTTTGGTTTTTTAAGAACAACATCGTTGGCTGCTTCGTATTTTTGAATTAATTCAAGCATATAGTCTGCTCGTACGGCATATCCAGTACCTTCTTTTCCATTGTGCTTTCCTTTCACCACTGCCACAACCTCTCCTTTCGTATTGAAAATTGGGCCACCGCTATTGCCACTATTTAAAGACATGGCCAGCTGATAGGCAGTTGTGTCACCCATCAATCCAGTTGTAGAGCTGAGTGTGCCCGGTTCCATTACAATGTCTTTTTTTGGATAACCTAATGTATAAACATCTTGACCCATCATTACGGACTTACTAGAAAATGTAAATGGAAGTATTCCTAGCTCCATAAAATTAGAATCAACAATTTGTACCATTGCTAAATCAGTTAATGTATCATTTAATAGAACTCTTGCATCATATTCAAGCCAGCCCCCGACGCCTCCTTTAACTTTTAATTTTAAACTTTTGCAATCTTGCACAACATGGTTATTTGTTATGAAGTAGCCATTCTTAGCAATCGCAAAAGCTGTAGCGACGTATGTCTTTGATAAACCAGGAATGGACTTGTCAATAGTTCTTAATTTCCTAGCCTTGTTATTCGTGTCTTTGCCCTCTCCACTTTCCTCCATTACAAGATCTTGGTATCCTGAATTCACATGAACTTCTTGATGTTCTTTTTGTTTGGCTACCCAGACGCTTCCAAGTGTAATGAGCGCTGCTAAAGACGCTGCGACCCCAATTCCGGTGTAGAAAATTTTAACCGACACAAATTTACCGGTGCTTTGGAAGGGGTTGGTTTTAGCATTTTTATCACCCAATAGATCTAAACTATCTTTTTCGGTGCAGTTTTCTTCAGGACTATTGACCTTTAAATAGGGGATGCCACCAAATTCTTTTAAATGAATTTCGTCCATATCGTCAATAATACGATATCGATTACCTTGGATGGTCAAATCTTTTCTTATTTGATGATGATCTCTAACTTTTCTAGCAAACCAGGCATCGGTTTCCACTTTTTCTTCAAAACGAGTCCGCTCATTTTTATTCAATTCACCATCAAAAAATTTTTCGATGTCAAGACTTGATATGTTGTTGTCTTTACTCACTTTTATTTAAGCACTAATTTTTTTAATCTTTTAAAGCATTTATACTTTTGATTTTTTGCATTATCGGCGTTGGTATATCCCATTTTAGCTGCGATTTCCTCCATGGTAAGTTGATTGAAAAAGAAGTACACAAGAATGGATTTACACGGTTCCCCAATTTCGTTTAGTGCTTGATTTATTTTATTTAGGCGTAATTTTTTTTCCTCATGTTTTTCAAAATCCCTATTGATATCAACAAATTGAATGTGGTCGTTTAAATCTTTGGTTTGTGGCAACCTTTTTTTCAATTCTTTAAGCCAGATATTTCTGCTAACGGAATAAATGTATGTTTTGATTTTACAGGTTAAATTAAATCCTTTTGTATTGATGTTTTCATGTAAAATAATGATCGCTTCTTGAAATACATCTTTGGCTTCGGCCTCACTTCCACTATTGTCTAAAACTAACTTCCTGATCATGGGATAATGTGTTGTGTACACAATATTGAGCATTTGATTGTTCCCCTCACGAATTCCTCCGACTAAAACGTTATCATCTACACGATCCATGCTGCTTCTCAGTTTCTTAATATCAATAGAGCTTAAAAGGTAACCTAATGTAAGAAATATTTTGTGCGTAGTACATGTATGGTGATCTTACAAATTAGCTAGATGATGAGTGGTAAATGTAATAAGGACTAACGTGTTTATTCTATTTAAATTCCTCAGGTAACCCAATTCTAAGTAAAAAATATTTGTTGGGTGACTTGTGTTTTTAGTCCAGTATAAAAGGGCAATTAAGTATTAACAGCGATAAGGAAGCGGCAAGATTCGTTGCCTGGTCGCATAAAATTTGAACGATGAAAAAAGTAATGTTTGTATTATTAACGGCTGGTTGTTTGCCCCTGGTATCCTGTATTGAAGAAATAGGTTTTAAAACCCAAGAATTAGACGGTAGAATTAATCTACCAATACTTGACGCAAATGATAGTGTCAATAGCCAACAGATGGATGATTCTGTAAACATAGACGTGGAACTTGATTCCGTTGCTGTGATTCCAAAATACAAAATTGAAAGCAACCGGGTTAAGGTACAGTAAGAATACCTTAGCCTCATGATATACTTGCTTTGTTAATTGGAAGGACTTTTATTTAGGGGAACATCTCTGTGAGAATGTAGCGTCAAAAAAGTGATGGCTGATTTTAAGTGCGCTATAATTTTATAAAAGGAACAATTTTCAATGATTTCGGCAGAAGCTAGTAATGATTTCTTCATATCAGACATAGCGAAACTAGCATACTTGCCATACTCACGGATTTGCATTCCTTTAAAATAATATGGTAAATCAATATTGAGCTATTTCGTTTGTTTTTCACAATTTCTATTTCTTGTAACTTAGCAGGGTGTTGCGAGAAAATTAGTATAATCGGCACAGTTATTGTTATTTTTTTGTTAAAATCAATCAGTATGAAACGAAATGTAATTTCACTTTTATTAATTCTATTAGTTCTTGCAAGTGGATGCAATAGAGAGATAGGCGAAGTAACGCTGACTTATAATAAAGCTACCGCAGTTTATGGCGATCTTAGTGCTATTCGGGCAACACCTTTGATAGCCTTAAATCGAGCAATCGAAGACCCGGGAAAGATATTTATGGGAGAAGAAGTTCTCTTAATAGGAGAAGAGGGCAAAGGGATTCACGTGTTTGATAATAATGATGCTAACAATCCTTTTCCAGTACTTTTTATTGATTTACCATTTACAAATGAATTCTATGTTCAAAAAGATATTATTTATGCCGTTTCCCATTATGATATGGTCAAAATTGACATTTCGAACATGTTAGCACCAACAATTATCGACAGGGATATGCATGCGTTTTCTGAACCAATTGTAAATAACCAAGGAGAAACACTTATTGGGTTTGATTTTGACGTGGTAACGGAGAGTTTTAAATTGAATGGTCCGGAAGCACAGGCTTTACAAGAAGAAAGTATTATCTATTTTGATTACATGAATAATATGATACCTAAATCAACCATTCCTTCTTCATTTGCAGGAAACGGTACTGAAACAGATCAGGGAACCACGAATAGAATTGCCATTGCTGATAACCACCTCTACGTAGTTACTGATAATTCTATATTGACGTTTGTAGACAATCCTACTGAATTAAGTGTGGTTGATAAACAATACCTAGGAGAAGATGTAGAAACGATTTACTTAAGTGACAACCAACTATTTATTGGGACTCAAACCGCAATGATAATTATGGATATATCTAGCGAAGAAAATCCTTTTTTGTT
>JABJPZ010000147.1 GCA_018663635.1 Crocinitomicaceae bacterium | reverse complement strand
TAACTCTTTTTATTTTTTCTTGAAAAAAATAACTCGCCTTCCAAATATGAAACAGTTCTATCGGTTTCTTCTAATTTAAGTCCGGCATTTGAATATTTGATGCTGGTATAGATTGTGTCATTAAAGTCGTAATCTTGGGAAACCTGAATACGATCTATTTCACGGCCAATATCGTCATATTCATAAAAGGTTTCATTTTGCGGGGTTCGACTTGAGATCATTAAATCGTTTACATAAACGAAGTCTTTGATCCAATTTCGTAGACCCGAGTTAATTCGCTCATAAATAGTATCTCCACTTATTCTTCTAATTATAGCAGGTGCTATTGCGGTATCCTGATATTTTCTATCTATCCCATGGTACTTCGAACGTTTGGCTTTACTATCCACATTTCCATCAGCCGAATATTGATTTTTCACAGTGAAACAATACCCTTGACTAAGTGCATCTACCGGTTCGGTTATGACATATTGTTGTTCTGCCGTTATTTCTCCTTGCAAATTGTAAACCTGATATTCTGGACAAATTTCGCATCTTGGATGTGTAGAAATTTCGCCATTTACTAGATGCATGATATGGGTGCTGACTTTCTTAGGTTTTCCCTTTAATGCTCCATATCTTAATTCTTCAAAATCGATTGATTGTCCGAAGGCACTTACAACAATGGTATTTATAATTGAAATAATAATTATTTTCATTTTTCTTTTCATGTGCTACAACGGTTAGTATATAGCAAGTAGGGCAGAAGATACAGAATATGTATCAAGTTTGCTATGAGCCAAATCGTTGTATTTCGTTTTTAATTTATTCATTCATAAAAGCCAAATCAACGATTTGACGATGTTTGTAAATGGCACTACTTTCTTAAACTACCGAACGCCCTATTTGTTATATACAGTGTTATGGGTAATCTTTATTTAATGTAAATATGATTTTCAAGTTTACGGCTATACTTCGTTTTAAGAGTGTTAAGAAATCCATTAACAAGTTTGTAAAAAGTCTCAGAATATTCACTTGAGTCTATGTCATCCAATATCACTTGAAAATACTCTCCAAATTCCTGCCATGTTGTACTTTTAATGTCAACATTTTCTATAACGTTTCTCACATAATTATGAGTGTCTTCATCCGAATCAGAACTATGTGAAAAACGTTTCTGTTCCAAGACTCAGGAGGTGTCAAGTTAAATGCCCTGAATTACTCAAGAAGAAACACTAAGGTTTGAACCTACAGCACGGTGACAGAAGCTCTTGTCTCTGTAGATCGAAGTGCTCTTGAAATGCCTTTACTTAATAATAATTTTCTTTGTTTCTAACTTCCTCCCTTCATGCACGAAGTGAAGGAAGTACATACCGCTAGACAATTGCAAATTAAAATTATTCAAGCCTTGTTCCAGGTCTTTTTGACACAATAGTTTCCCAAAGGTATCATGTACATATAACGACACATGTTCATGTGGAGTATTTTGAACTAATGCAATATTTATACTTTCGCCATTGGAAACTGTTGGATAGACCAAAATGGTACTTCCTTTCCCGCCTTCATCAATTGAGGTAACGTATTCCAATGTATCCACAACATAGAATTGACCAAATTCAGCCAACCCAATGGAGCTTGAAAAAGAAACTTCGCCAGGGGTTCCCAACACTACCGCATTAGATTCTCCTATTAATACCCCCCAATCTCCTTCCGAGTTTTCTCCTCTTTGAAATAATTGGAAGCTTTGTGGATAACCAACATGACTTAGGTGAACTGTGTCTATCTCCACAAAGGTAAGTTCTTCCAATACTGATACGGACTGATTAGGTCCGTAATTATCAATGATCCAATAGCTTGTTGAGGGCTTATTTTCTACAGGAATTGTATCCGCAGAAACATGAATTTTAGATCCTACCAATTCCCCATCGGGATAGGTTCCTGTACTGGGAAATGTCAATTGCAATTTTGCATTTAAAAAATCGTGCAGGCCTCCACTATTTACCAAAACTCGATCACTTACTCCACCACCTAATGGGGCAGTAGAAGATACATTGGATATACTGTCTAGATAAGAGCTATGATTCGCTCCAACACGGTCTAATATTTCATCATCCAACCTATTGAATTGATAATAGGCGACTAAATCTGCATCGTTAGCAGGGACAGCTGTTAAATGCCGTTGTTCACGAAAGAAATCTTGTGTTTTGACTGAGTTCCAAATTTTCAATTCATCTAGCTGGCCTTCAAACGGATAATCGCCGTGAACATCTACGCCCATAAAAAGAAGTTCATTGTCAAAAATATCACCAATGCCACTCACATTATCTGCACTTTTAAGGAATCCATCCACAAACAACCTAACGGAATCACTTCTATCAACGCTTATAGATATATAATGCCATACTCCATCATTATACCCAGCACCTGACCATAAATCTTCTCTCGTTAATCCATCTCCTATATTGAAAACTATGTTTCCACTATTCATAGCTAAAACCCAACCTTTATTATATCCGCTATCCCAATCCTTATCTGTTACAATTGCCATATCATTAACTGTACTTGTTGTTTTAATCCAACACGACAGGCTGAAGTCACTCGTCCCAAAATTAATTGGGTATGAACTATACGCCCCATCTACTCCAGAGCTCAAGAATAAGGCATTCCCAGGAATACTGTCAGCACTACACTCATTGGATATTGTAATGAAATTAGAAAGCGTTTTAGCGCTTGCTCCATTAATGTCTGTTACGGTTAGTGTAATGTCATACGAACCAGAAGAAGTATAAACGACTTTTGGGTTTTCATCTGTACTAGATGAAGGCGTACCTCCTGGGAAGCTCCACAATCGAGTTGGACTATCATCGCTAACAAAAGAAAGATCTTTAAAATACACTGTGTCTCGCAAACAATGTACTTCGATTTTATCGACTGAAGGTTTTGCTAGTGGCTGAGATGGCTCGAAAAAATCACCTTCATACGCACCACGATAACTGGCAATTCTCAATTTTTGAAAGGTATAGTTTGGATATTGAAAGTTGACACTTGTTGTAACGGGAAGTCCATCATTGTGAAGTACAAAATCGGACATTGAATTATTCTTGTAATAGATTGCATTGGTGGTGCCCACGTATATACCACCATCGGTTCCTTGTTGATGAGATAAGGAACGTAACAATTGACTTCCTAGAGCCGCACCAGTTATATTCAACCAATTCGTTCCTCCATCTGTTGTGTG
>JABJPZ010000146.1 GCA_018663635.1 Crocinitomicaceae bacterium | reverse complement strand
CTTGTAATAATATAGATACAATATTAGACACAGTAGAATATTATGCCGATTTTACTACAGTTGCTGCAACTGCGCCACCGGATCAGTTTTTCTGTTCAGGGCCATTTAATGTGAGTTTTTCAGGAGATGTTGTTCCGGATCATTATTGGGATTTTGGTGATGGTACGGGCAGTTCGACTTCACAAAACCCGATGTATACGTATGCTGATACGGGTACTTATACAGTAATGTATGTCGCAATCGATTCGAGTACTTGTAACATAGCCGACACGGCATATTTCACGGTTCAGCTAGATCAGGCAGAGACATTTAGTGCTACGATAGATGTGCCACCGATAGATCCTTGTAATGCACCAGACAGCTTATTGGTGGATTTGGAGTTTACAGGTTCAGGAGCAGATTCATTGTATTGGAATATGGGCGATGGAACAACGTACATTAACGATACAGCAGTCGCACATTATTACGACACGATGGGCACCTATTACATAGAGATGATTGCTTTTGATTTTGTGTGTAATTACATTGATACAATTCTCGATACAGTGGAGTATTATGCAGATTTTACGACATCAACAGCTGTTCCTCCACCGCCACAATTTTTGTGTGATCCGCCATTCATTGTAAATTTTGATGCTGGAACAGCTCCGCCACCTAATGCATATTGGGATTTTGGTGATGGAGTAGGAACATCAACGGGGATTAATCCAAGTTATACTTACGCCGACACGGGTACTTATAACGTATTGTATGTAGCTATTGATTCAAGCACATGCAACATTGCTGATTCTGTGTATTTCACAGTTGAGCTGGCTTTAACCCAAATTTTTGATGCGGAGCTGACGGTTCCTCCTATAGACCCATGTAATGCGCCAGATAGTTTACTGGTGGAATTTGAATTTACAGGAACGGGAGCCGATTCATTGTATTGGAATATGGGTGATGGCACTATCTACATCAATGATTCTTTGGTAAATCATTATTATGATACCATGGGAACCTATTATGTAGAAATGATTGCTTTCGATTTTGTTTGTAACAGAATTGATACTATAATAGATACCGTAGAATATTATGCGAATTTTACGACAGTTTCTGCAACGGCTCCTCCAAATCAAATGATATGTTCAGCTCCTTTTGATGTTTCTTTTGCTGGCGATACAACCCCCAATCATTATTGGGATTTTGGTGACGGAATTGGAACTTCAACTGCAGCGAACCCAATGTATACCTATGCGGACTCGGGTAATTACACCGTAATGTATGTGGCAATCGATTCGAGCACTTGTAACATTTCGGATACTGTATACTTTAGTGTAGATCTGAATCTTGAGCCGGCCCTCACTGCTGTGTTTGATCTTCCAACGGTTGAGCCTTGTACCTCTCCAGATAGTTTGGAAGTAACGCTTACATTCACAGGAGCGCCCGGGGCAGCCGACTCATTATTTTGGGATTTAGGTGACGGAACAACGTTTATTGATTCTACTACGGTGAGTCATTTTTATACAAATCAGGGAGTTTATGTAATAACAATGGAGGCCTGGGATTTTACATGTGGAACCTATGCGACAATTACAGACACCGTTGATTTTACGGTTACTTTTTCTACTGCGATAGCGGAAGCTTCTCCAAATATATTGGCATGTGACCCTCCTTTTGATGTGGTTTTTGATGGAGGAACCCCACCACCACCAATGAGTTTTTGGGATTTTGATGATGGAACAACATCGACCTTAGCTAATCCTCCACATACTTTTGTTGACACAGGTCATTATGATATTATGTACGTCGCCATTGATTCAAGTACGTGTAATATTGCTGATACCGTTTGGTTAACAGTGGATATTTTACAAGCTGAAGAGTTTTCCGCAACCTTAGATTTCGACCCGCCTCCGCCTTGTGGAACAGATTCAATTGTTGTTAATCTCGCCTTTACGGGAACAGGTGCTGATTCATTGTCTTGGGACTTTGGTGATGGTACAATTATTGAAAATAGTACTGCGGTTAGTCATGTGTATCATGATGCAGGTATTTATACGATTTCTTTGTACGCTGAGGATACTACTTGTAATAAGACAGAAATAGTAAACAATGTGCTTTATTTCTATGGGAACCCTAATTCGGAAGTAATTGTCCCGAATGTATTTACTCCGAATCAAGATGGAAAAAATGATTTCATTTTGTTCTCAGGTGTAGATCCGAATGTTGAGTTTACCTGGACAATTTTCAATCGTTGGGGAAAACCAATTTTTGAAACGGTTCGACCAGGACAAGCTTGGGATGGAACAAATATGCTCAATGGAAAGCAATTGGAAGCCGGGTTGTATTATTATGAATTGATTTACAGAGACCAATGTCAAAATGAAGATAAATTGGTAACAGGATTCATACACCTGATGCGCTAGAAATGGTTGTGGAACACAGTTATTGCTGTGAAAATTGAACACAGAGCTAATTATGACGAACTCATGAAAAAAATAGTATTGTTGTTTGTCGCTGCCTTACAAATTATGGTGTTTTCAGCCCATAATGAAAAGACAACGTTCAAATTTAGAGAGAATAAAGGGCAGCTAAATCCAAGTGTTTTATTTCAAAACAAGCTACATGTCGGGGATATGTTTCTAGAACGTGACAGGTTTACTTTCAACTTGTTTGACCCTGCGCAGCTTGAAGAGTTTTACAGCAGAAGACATGGCAATTTCAGTGAAGAATACCTTGGTGGAAGTGACATTCTGAAAGAGTGGAATATGCATGCGTATTCTATGGTTTTTATTGGAGCAAATAAAAATGTAAATGTTACTAGTGGACATCAATTAGATGAAACGGAAAACTATTTTTTGGGCAATGACAAAAGAAAATGGGCCTCTGATGTTCATGCGTATAGAATGGTTCGATATGAGGAGCTCTACCAGAATACAGACATGGAAATATATGCTTCTTTTCAGAACTTGAAATATGACTTCATTGTTCATCCGGGTGGTAATCCAAACGAAATCAAGATCGATTATCAAGGAGTAGAGGCACTTTTATTAGAAGATGGGGAATTAATTGTTCAACTTTCAAATGGAACTGTCAAGGAGCTGAAACCGATTTCCTATCAGACTGTAGATGGTGAGCGAGAAATTATCGAGACAGAATACAATGTTGTCGATAATCAATTACAATTCCGGTTCCCTAATGGTTATGACAAATCGAAAGATCTGATTATTGATCCAACCTGGGTATTTTCGACTTTAACAGGCTCAACAGCAGACAATTGGGGGTATACGGCTACTTATGATGATCAAGGGAACTTATATGCAGGTGGAATTGCATTCGGTGCTGGATATCCTGTCATTACCGGGTCTTATCAGACTGTATTCGGTGGTGGTACATTTGACATTTCAATATCTAAATTCTCGTCTGATGGAATAGCCCTGTTGTACTCCACGTACGTTGGAGGTACCAATACTGAAATTCCCCATTCAATGGTGGTTGATAGCTCTGGTAATTTAGTCGTTCTGGCCTCAACATCCAGTTCTGATTTCCCGACTACTACTGGCTCATATGACGAGGTTTTTAATGGCGGTAGTTTTTTGTCGGTGGTTGGAGCCTCACTGACATTCTCAACGGGTTCTGACATGGCAATTTTCAGACTGAACAACGTTGGAACAGCATTAATGCAAAGTACTTTTATTGGGGGATCAGGTAACGATGGCCTTAATGTGAATTCTGTTTATAATTATGGTGATGAGATAAGGGGAGAGGTCGTTGTCAATGATTTAGATGAGGTATTTGTAGCTTCATCAACGCTATCGACAGATTTTCCAACGACTCCAGGAAGCTACAGCCAGACCTCCTTTGGTGGACAGGATGGTGTGGCCGTAAAACTTTCCAGCGACCTGAGCACAATGATTTGGGGAACTTATCTCGGTGGTTCGTCTACAGACGGTTTCTACTCCGTTCGCGTTGGTGGTATTTCAGGGGATGCTTATCTCTGCGGAGGTACGCAAAGTTTAGGCTTAGCTACTACTACAGGCGTTATTGGGCCAGCATATCATGGTGGAACTCATGACGGATTTGTTGCGAGATTAAACGGTACCGACGGTGCACTAAGTGAGCTTACTTACTTAGGAACAACCAGTTACGATCAAACATTTATTCTTGAATTAGATGAACTGGAGGCAGTGTATACTACCGGGCAATCGCTAGGTGCTTGGCCAGTAATCAGTGCAGCTTTTAGTAATGCGAATGCAAAACAGTTTATTCATAAAATGAGTAATGATTTTGCTACGGTTGATTACAGTACAGTTTTTGGTTCAGGCACTGGATCACAAGTTAATATTTCAATTACAGCTTTTTTAGTTGATAATTGCGGAAATGTTTACGTCTCTGGATGGGGCGGAACGGTCAATGCATTCGCAACTGCTGGCGGAACGACAACCGGAATGCCGGTAACATCAGATGCACAACAAGCTACAACTGACGGTAGTGACTTTTACTTTTTTGTAATGGAGCGAGACGCAGCTTCGCAATTGTATGGATCTTTTCTTGGAAGCAATGTCGCATCAGAGCACGTCGACGGTGGAACAAGCAGATTTGATAAAGAAGGAAATGTTTATCAAGCTGTTTGTGCTGCATGTGGTGGAACGAGTTTTCCAACGACACCGGGTGTGTGGAGCTCGGTTAATGGAAGCACTAATTGTAATTTAGGCGCAATAAAATTTGGATTTAACTTTTTGGGAGTGGAAGCAATTGCAAGTATTCCTCCGGATATTCTGTTGTGTGAACCGCCTTATGATGTTCCTTTTGCAGGTGATGGAACGGTCCCGAATGCATTTTGGGATTTTGGAGATGGCTCAGGGACATCAACCAGTCTGAATCCAACATATACCTACGCGGACACAGGATCATATACCGTAATGTATGTTGCCATTGACTCTAATACTTGTAATATTTCTGATACAGCATACTTTAACGTGCACCTTACTTTAAAGGAAGAATTCTCTGCTGAATTTGATATACCTGAAATAGACCCTTGCGCTGATAATGACTCCCTTTTAGTTGCTGCCGCTTTTACGGGAACGGGTGCAGATTCTCTTATTTGGGACATGGGAGATGGTACAGTTTACACCAACGATACTGCTATTTTGCACTATTATACCACATTGGGGAATTATGTGATGTCGTTAACTGCGTACGATCTTGTGTGCATGACAGATACAACCATATTCGACACGATTGATTTTATTCAAAATTTTGTGGTCGTTACGGCTACTGCATTTCCCAATGTTCTGGCTTGTGACCCGCCTTATGAAGTTAGCTTTTCTGGAGGTTCACCTGCCCCGCCAATCAATTTTTGGGATTTTCAAGACGGTACGACTTCAAACTTAAATAGTCCAACTCATATTTTTACAGATACGGGATTTTTCAATGTGATGTATGTCGCAATCGATTCATCAACTTGCAATATAGCCGACACCACTTATTTAACGGTGGATATTAATCAATCAGAGTCATTCTCAGCTACTATTGATTTTGTGCCGCCACCACCATGCGGAGTTGATACGATGTTTGTTGATTTACAATTTACTGGAACGGGCGCGGACTCATTAATATGGAATATGGGTGACGGAACAATTTATCTAGATACGTCAGTTAATCATTATTACACGATACCAGGAGATTACACTATTTCTCTGTATGCGGTAGATACCAATTGTAACAAATCAGAAACGATTAATAATACACTGACCTTTCTAGGCAATGATGTTTCGGAGGTTGTAGTTCCAAATGTATTCACTCCTAATGGTGACTTGAAAAATGATCAAATTGAATTTTCTGGAGTAGACCCAGAAGCGGTTTATTCATGGACAATTTACAATAGGTGGGGTAAAAAAGTATTCGAAAGTGTTGACCATACAAAACCTTGGGACGGCACCAATATTTTTAATGACAATGCACTGGAAGCAGGTATATACTATTACGAGTTAATATACAGAGATCAATGTTCAAATGAAGATCGAATTATTTCCAGCTATGTGCACCTGATCAGGTAGTACCTGAACTAATCTTTAGATTTAAGAAAATGAAAATTTATCACAATCCAAGATGTACAAAAAGTAGAGAAGGGTTAAAAATACTTCAAGATGCCGAGTGCGAGTTTGAAATTGTAGAATACTTAAAGGACGGTTTGACGGTTCAAGAGCTCTCTTTGTTGATTAAACAGCTTGGTTTTAAGGCTGAGGAACTCGTGAGAAAAACAGAAGCGATTTACAAGGAGAAATTCAGAGGAAAAATAATGAGTGATGAGGATTGGATTAGTGCAATGGTAGCGTATCCGAAACTGATACAACGGCCCATTTTAGTGCATAAAAATCAGGCAATTGTTGGTCGGCCTCCAGAATTATTTTGCAAATTAATTTAGAGATTTTATTTTTCAATTAAAAAAGGCCATCACGTTATGATAGCCACTTAACATTTAAGAAATAAAATTTAATCTCTTCCCTCAAAGGGGTTTTTATTCTTTAATACATTTTCTTCGAGATACTCCTTTAAATTGAGCCCTATCCAGCCTGGGATAAGGCTAGCGAGAAAAATTAAAATCCAAAAAGCCATACCGGCTAACAACATAAATATTACTAATCCAAACTTAATGGCCATTTCTGATTATTTTAGAGGTCTAAAGATAGACCAAAATTACATAAAAATTAAATACGATGGATTATAGAATTGAAAAAGACACCATGGGCGAGGTACAAGTGGCATCGGATAAATATTGGGGAGCGCAAACCGAAAGGTCTAGAAATAATTTTAAAATTGGGGTATCCGCTTCTATGCCTATAGAGGTGATTTATGGTTTTGCTTATTTGAAAAAGGCAGCGGCCCACGCCAATTGCGAACTGGGTGTTTTAGATGAAAACAAAAGAGATTTAATTAGTCAGGTTTGCGATGAAATTTTAAACAAACAGCATGATGATCAATTCCCTTTGGTAGTTTGGCAGACCGGTTCAGGGACTCAAAGTAACATGAATTGCAATGAAGTTATTGCTAATAGAGCTCATGTACTTGCAGGGAAAAAACTAGGAGAAGGAGAAAAGACATTGCAACCGAATGACGATGTGAATAAGTCCCAATCTTCTAATGATACCTTTCCAACAGGGATGCACATAGCCGGATATAAAATGGTAGTGGAAAATACTATTCCGGGTGTTGAAAAGCTTCGGAACACCCTAAAAAGTAAAGCTGAAAAGTACATGAGCGTTGTTAAAATAGGGAGAACGCATTTAATGGACGCTACACCTTTAACTCTTGGGCAGGAATTTTCAGGGTATGTGTCCCAGTTGAATCACGGGCTAAAGGCTTTGAAGAACACGTTAGCTCATTTGTCGGAATTGGCTTTAGGAGGAACGGCAGTCGGTACAGGACTAAACACTCCAAATGGGTATTCGGAATTGGTAGCAGAAAAAATCGCCAGTTTTACAGGACATCCTTTTGTATCGGCAGGAAATAAATTTGAAGCATTAGCAGCTCATGATGCAATTGTGGAAACACATGGGGCTCTTAAACAACTTGCTGTTTCTCTCAATAAGATTGCTAACGATATAAGAATGATGGCTTCAGGTCCTAGGTCAGGAATTGGCGAGCTAATCATTCCAGCTAATGAACCAGGATCTTCTATTATGCCAGGCAAAGTAAATCCAACTCAATGCGAAGCAATTACGATGGTTTGTGCACAGGTTATTGGTAATGATGTTGCGATAACAGTAGGAGGAACGCAAGGGCATTATGAGTTAAATGTTTTTAAACCCATGATGGCCTCTAATCTATTAGAATCCGCCAGATTAATTGGAGATGCATGCGTTTCCTTTAATGACAATTGTGCTGTTGGAATCGAGCCAAACCGTCCTGTGATAAACGAGTTGCTAAATAATTCTCTTATGCTGGTAACGGCTCTAAACACTCGAATTGGCTATTACAAGGCTGCTGAGATTGCAAATACTGCTCATGCCAATGGCACTACCTTGCGTGAAGAAGCGATTCGCCTGGGTTACGTGCCAGCTGATAAATACGATGAATGGGTAGACCCAACCAAAATGACTGGGTCTATGGAATAAGCTATCAAAAAGATTAGTATTGACATCAATACTTTATCCATTTCGTATGATAAATTTTTGATTTTGAACTAACCCGTATAATATATGTGCCGGACTTTTGATTAGTCAAGTCAACTTGTAATTTTCCTGCATTTGAAGACCTGTCATAAAGAAGCACACCTGAAACATCATAGATCATGACTCTAGCTTGATCAGGGATATCAGAAATCATGAGAAGTCCTGAAGAAGGATTAGGATAGACTTTAGCATTATTTGTTAATCTTTCCTCGCTAATCTCAGTTGTGTTACATGGGCTGACGCAGAGATTACTTAATATGCTTGTTGATCCAAAGACATGAATTACATCGAAAGTCCCAGTGATGATATATGAGTTGGCAGCGACTGTATCCACAGTAAATCCTGCTCCTGCGTAGGGGAGTGGAGGAAGTGCAAAATAACCAAAAGAGACGGTGTCTCCGTCTACGGCAATTCCGTTGTAAAAAAGCTCGAAACTTAGCTCTTTACAGGAGTACGGTACATTAGAAACATCTATATCGAGCTGATTGACAAAATAAATACCTGTAGAATCTACACTTACAACATCAAATCCTTCCATGGGAAATATTCCAAATGATTCAGAAGGTTTTATTATATCAATATCGTTACTCGACAGGATTACAGAACCAGCAGGGTACAAAGTGTTATCGGAGTACGGACCGGTTGTTGAATTGGGGAATTGAAAGCAGCCTCCAGTAGCACATTCATTTACACATAAATTACTTAGTATACTTGTTGATCCAAAGACATGAATTACATCGAAAGTCCCAGTGATGATGTATGAGTTGGCAGCGACTGTATCCACAGTAAATCCTGCTCCTACGTAGGGGAGTGGAGGAAGTGCAAAATGCCCAAAAGAGACGGTGTCTCCGTCTACGGCAATTCCGTTGTAAAAAAGCTCGAAACTTAGCTCTTTACAGGAGTACGGTACATTAGATACATCTATATCGAGCTGATTGACAAAATAAATACCTGTAGAATCTACACTTAAAATATCAAATCCTTCCATGGGAAATATTCCAAAGGTTTCCGAGGGTTTTATAATATCAATATCGTTGCTCGATAGGATTACCGAACCAGCTGGGTACAGTACGTTATCACCGTACGCAACGGGTGGAACTGAGGCAAAGTCAAAGCAACTTTGAGATTGAGACATTAAAAATGAGGCAATCAAAAAAATAGAAGAAGTAAATTTTTTCATTTGGTGGGGGTTTTAAGGTTAACTAAAAAAAAGACGGTTGCTATTTTTGATGGTTGCCAAGAACTTTCTATAATTAGAGAATATAAGGGATGAAAAAAGACCGTTTTAAGGTGGGAATACGGTCAATAATTCTACCTGATTTTTACCTCGGTGTAATAAAATAGAAAATCAACCTGGTTCAATTTCTGCTATTTTGCAGCGATTTTAACCACTTTTTGTATGTGTTTTGTGCCCTAGAAAGATAAAATAACAGGTAAAAAACAGCGTATTTCACATTTTTAGAGTATTCAAAAGTTTCCTATTTATAAAGAATGGCTGTTTTTATTTATAAAACGTCCTGACAAATAAAACACCTATAACATGCTGTATTATAGTCATTTGTGTCGTTTTTAAGGATTAATTAGCAAGTACAAATAGGCGTTGTTAAGAACTTGTGCTTGTTTATGAAATTAAATTTGTTCAGAAGTAAGTACAAAATAATTTTAATTCGTGCTCAATTTAACCTAAATTGGTTTTAACTTAATATGAACAAAAATTAGAACGATTATGGAAGGTTATTGCGTAAAGTGTAAAAGCAAAAGAGACATCAAAGATGCTAACGAAGTGACTATGAAAAATGGTAGAAAAGCCATGAAGGGAAAATGTCCTGAGTGTGGAACTGGTATGTTCCGTATTTTAGGTAAAGCATAGTCAAGAGTACTATTTTATCTTGGCGACAGGTTGGTTCTAGGTGACAATTTTATCTAGACGTTACTGTACGCCGCTAGAAATTATTAGAATTTAACTAGTGTTAAGGATGTGTGTCGCATTTTTTTGTGCGTAGCAGTGCATTTGATGCGGATTAATATTCTGAAATTCTAAAAAATTCTGAGAGCCTTTTGAGTTCATTGAAGTTTCTTTCAATTGATTCTCAAAAGGCTTTTTTATT
>JABJPZ010000145.1 GCA_018663635.1 Crocinitomicaceae bacterium | reverse complement strand
CATGGAGGGTATTTTTTGGAATATGGTTTATCGGTGGACTATGGCTTTGGTGTCTTAGCAGAGATGTATTTCATATTGGAGCAAGTGGAATCATCTATGGCCTAGCTAGCTATATTTTTATTAGTGGTTTGATCAGAAAGAATATAAATCTGATGGGATTGTCTATGATCGTAGTATTTCTTTATGGCAGCATGATTTGGGGGATTTTGCCCTTTGATTATTTGTTAGGTAGTCATTATGTGGATCTTTCAATTTCGTTTGAAGGACATTTTTGGGGAGCTGCTGCTGGAATTTTATTAGCATTTTGGTATCGTGAACAAGGCCCACAAAGAAAAAAATACATGTGGCAATTAGAAGAGGAAATGGGGCTTGAGCCGCCTGATTTTGAAGGTCAATTGAGACAACAGGAACTTGAAAATACAGGAAGCCAATCGGCACCATCTAAGATAAAATACATCATTACTAAGAAAAGTAATGAGAGCAAAGAGTAGAATAAAAAAGGCCACAATTAATTGTGGCCTTTAAATTTTGTAAAGATTGTTTTACTGTTTCAATATGCTAACCGCATTATTTCCAAACACATTGCCAGCTCCATATGGAGAACCTTGTCCATCCCAGCTTTCCCACTTTTTTAATTCAATGTATTGTGGATTTTTGCTGATCTGCTCTGCTTCAAGTTGAATAGCTTCAGCCTTGTAGCGAGCAGAGATGACCAAAGAAGAATCACCTCTAGATTTTTCAATTCTAGCATTCGCTAAATATTCTTCTTCCTTTTGCTTTTCCTTTGCCGTTAAGTTTTTTTGCTTTTGCGTTTCTTTGTTTACAATTTCTTGAGCAATATTAGCAGGCAGGTCAACATCAGCTATTTCAACATAATGAAGCTTTAAAAAATTAACATCAAAGTCTTCCATTAAAATAGATTCTATTTCCCCTTCCAATGACTCTCTTTTTGTACTGTACACTTCTTCATAGGTGTAGCGTCCAATTACATCCTTGATAGCTCCTTGTGCTTTATCGTCTATAAAAGAAATGTATCCTTTACCGAATTTCAAGTGCAAGGAAGCACTTCGGGATTGTTTTACTGCGTAATTGACAGCAATATTAACGGTAATGTCTGTTCCATTCTTGTCCATTACGGTTGATTTATAATTTTTCGATTCCTGAAGGATGTTGTAAGTAATCAATTCGTTCCAAGGCGCTATGAATATAGTACCTTCAGGGTAAGGTATTTCTTCTTTGTCAATACCACCTCCAAAAGGTCGGTAAATGAAGCCTTCTTCGCCCGGTTCTACATCCTGCCAGGACATAAAAAACATAACTACACCAATCAGTGCTATAACTGCGATAATCCCTAATTGGATTGTCTTTTTATTTTCCATTTTTTTATTTTTTTGTGTTTTTAAACAAGTAGGAATACGTTAAATAAATGATTCCAGCATTAACCGCCAAAGCTAAAATTTTAATTAGAGGTGGAAGTACTTTAATGAATTTAATTGTGAGCAGTAAAACAAAGGCAATAATCAAACCGCCCATTATAGTCTTGAATAATTGCTTTACACTTTTTGGTTCCATATTCTACGAATTTCTTTTAAGAAAATACATTAAATACAGCAGATATGCGTTATCCATGTGCTGAACGGTAGTAATGTACTTTATTAGGTTTTATTTATCTAAGAATGAACATATCCTTGCGAAACTTGGAGACGGTAAAAGTAATTGATTTTGGGCGATGTATGCTTATTTTGTTTCAGTTTTATATCCGGTACAGACTCATGGTGTCTATTAATAACAATAAACTGTATTTAAAAAGTAACGACTTCAATTCGAGATAACGGTATTAGTGCATTGTTATTTTTCTTTGAACTTCATGTGTTTCGTCTGTTATAGATACGATGTACTTGTTGCTCAATTCTCTTGGTAGAAGTACTACGTTGATGTAATTAGGGTCTTCAATTGTACAAATTGTTTTGCCTTTAGTATTGATTATTTTTATTAAAAGAGAAGGACTTAACTTTTCAAATTCAATACATAAGCTTCCTGGGCATGGATTGGGATAGAGGTGACAGGAGAAATGCTGAAAACGAGCAATTTTTGCTGGGTGTTTTTTTACGTTGCAATTTTCAAAGTCATTGAATGCTAAGATGTTATTAAATTGTTTTTCAGAGTCTAACACGCGGCTGATATCGGAAATTGCGAGCTTATTTGAAGCTAACATTTCAATTGCTGGAAGTGTTTGGACTTGGGCAAGAATGGGATTACACAAAGGTAAGAATGCGATGACCCTTAATATATATTTAGCTTTTTTACTTTTCTTTTGAATCACTGGATGAAGTTTTACATTTTCAAATTTTGTAAAATTTCATTTCTAATTAAACATTTTTAATGTAATGTTAATCTATAAATTTCATTTCTAAGGATGATTTATTCCTTGTTTACGATATCTAAATGTCTGTTATACAACTTTTTACTGATAAAATATTGAAGTAATAATTTACTCTAATATAGTATAATGATTCACGCGGATTGTTTCGTTATTTACGATGAAATAACACGAGATCTTGTAGAGTTATAATTTAAGAATGCCCAATTGGTTTTCCCATGGGCCCACTTCTTTCGCATACTTTTTGGCCATAATTCGTGATATTTGAGTTAAGTGCGCAAGGTCGTGAACTACCCAAGTGGATAGAAGCTCTTTCAATGTGACTGTGCCTAAATCCGGGTGAGTCGCTGACGAATTGAGATCTTTTTCTTTTATGTTGTAAGCTTGAACAATATCTACATTGATTTCTCGAAGATATTTAAGCTGAAAGATTAATTCACGCATTGATTTTTCACTCATTTTATCAAAATGTTCTTCAACATCATCTGTGGGCTCAAATTCTTTGGTAGGAAAGTTAGACATAATCATTTCTAATCGAGGTGTCCAGGTGGTGCGTTCACCATAAATTAGATGGCTTACTACTTTGTGCACACTCCATTTTTCATCCCCTTCAATTGAGTATATCCAATCCTTATTGAGACCCTCTAGAAGCGATTCTATTGCTAAGGGAGTTCTTTCAAGAATTTCTATCGATTTATCAATGTCAAAATTCACAACAATCGGAAGTATTATGTCTAATGATTATCGAATTTAGTTGTATTGACAATAACGAAAGAGAGCTGCTGATGAAACCAGGTCTAATTGACCCTTGTTCTCTTTCTGCATTGATTAACTGAATCTGAATAATAAAAGCGCAATTTTTAATGCCAGAAGGTCTTAAACAAAAAATACAAGCGCGTAGCACAGACCTGCCATTACCTATTACAAGTTTACGTGACGCTAAGAGCATGTTATTAAAACTATTTTTTGTTTCGAGTGATGCGTTAAACAGAGAATTAATCTGAAAAATAGCACCTCTTCTAATTTATCACCGGTAATATAAAAAATTAAATGGCACAAGTCCCAAATAAAATAAGCGTTCGCTAGGTTAAATTCCCACTGTCGCCATATTTACTTCGTTGAAATGGTATTATTAGGCTTTGGATGAAGGAAATAGGAAAGTTATCCCTGTTTTAGTTTTGTCTTTTTTGTTTTGGATGATGTTTCCGTTGTAATAGGAGATAAGTTTGTGGAGTATTTCTGTTTCTGTGTTGTTTAGTGCTTCAATTAAATTTATTGCACTTCCTGTAGTAGATATTTTAATCTCTACATGGTTAGCAATATCAAGTTGAATTATTATTGCGTTGTCTTGGCTATTCTTTATCACATAATTGCAGGTGGTCACTAGAAGCATGTACATGAGCGTTTCAAATTCCGGAGATAACTGTGGATTAGCAACAACATTGTGCTTAAAGCTAATTTTGTGTGGTAAGTCATTTGATGTTTTCTGAAGGTATTCTTCAACTGCCGAGATAATGCCTTTATCGCATAGTTGAGGCGAGGTAAGTTCTGAGGATAATTTTTTTGAATTTCCAATGATGTGTTCAAAATTTTTACGAACAGATGTAATTAGCATTTGCATTTCCTTGTCGCTGAGAATTTTGATCTTTTCGTCTAAAGATTTAAGTAAGTATTGAAGGCCGGATAAAGTGGTGGTAATTTCTTTAGTAATCGCAGAGCCTAATCTTTCTTTTTGGTTACTTTGTGCAGTGGCAATCTGAAATAATAATTTTTTCTCAGCTTCTTTTCGATTTGTAATGTCTAATTGAATAATCAGAAATTTACCATCGTTTATTGGAATTATGTTGTTGTCAACCCAGAAGTAAGTGCCGTCTTTAGCCTTTTGTTGCTGATCGCCTCTCCACGGGTCACCTTTCTTCAAGACTTTCCTGATTAGCTCTAATTGTTGTGCATTTTCGGATGCAGTATCGAATATGCCTTTTCCAATCAATTCTTCTTTGTTATAATTAGAGAGTGTACATTTCTCTGAATTTATACTTTCAATAACCTCTTCAGAATTTGCAATTAATATTCTAGCGAATTGGTTTAAATGGTGGCTGTGAATATTATTAGAACCTAGGGATTCCTTTAAGTTTAAATTTTCAAGTTGAAGTTTTGATTTTTCATTAAGAACAAATTCAAACTCTTCGCTAAGCATATTTAATCCGAAGCTAATCACATCTATGATGTCATTATTATCTGATAAATCAATTTTTCTGCTAAATTTTAATTCAGACAAATCGTTCATCATTTCAACCAGTGCATTTAGCCTATCGTCAGAAATCTTTGAGTATTCCAATAACCATTGGCTAGCTTGGTCTTCATTAGAGAAGTTCCGCATGGGGTAGAGCCCACGTGATTGAGAGGTAAGAAAATTCCCGAGTAAATTAGTTATGGGATTAGCTGAAAAAACAGCAAGTGCTTTCGTTGCCGCCACCATTTCATCCGAATAAATAAATCTCCTAGATTGTTTGTTGACCTTCGGATTATTAGAAATATCAAAAAGTATTAATAGTCCTGTTTTCTTTTCCAGACTGGAGAGAAGCGCATAAAGTTCATTGAAGTCTGCAAGGTCAATGGTTGTATTGTCATCCTTTATGCTAATGGATACAATGCCATCCTTCCTTACAGAAGTAATGAACTTATTTTTGATATGTTTTTTTGCGCACATAGGAATGCGGTCGTGGTTGACAGGTATATACGGATGCCTAGTTCCTATAGTTTGTCAGAAAAGGCATTGTTCGATGAGTGAACAAATTACTCCGATAACTGCCCTAAATACATGATTTTAGCATGTATATACTATTTATAATAAGAAGATGCTACGTTTTGCAAACAGTGTAATTATCTGTTTAGCAGGGTGTTAGGTAGTAATTTGGCGATAGCAGGATGTTAAGACGGGTTTATCTTTTAATTCAGCATAACGGGCATTACTAGCATCAATATGTCTTCATTTTCGTCTTGATCTCCTCCGGGAACAATGATTCCAGCTCGATTAGGGGCACTCATTTGAATAACGGTTTCGTCCGAATCCATATTAGAAACCATTTCGACTAGAAATCTTGAATTGAAACCAATTTCCATATCTTCACCTTGATAATTACAGGTTAACCTTTCGTTTGCCGCATTTGAAAAATCTAAATCTTCCGCTGATAATAATAAGTCGCTTCCAGTCATTTTTAGTCTGACTTGGTTTGTTGTTTTGTTTGCGAAAATTGACACTCGCTTAATTGAGCTTTCCAATTCATTTCTGTCAATCGTTAATTTATTAGGGTTCTCATTAGGGATAACAGCTTCGTAATTTGGATATTTCCCATCTATAAGTCTACATATTAAGGTGATACTGTCAAAAGCAAAGTATGCATTATTTTCAGTGTATTCTAAGGAAACTGTTCCGTCAGAAGAAGACATCAAGCCCTTAAGCAGATTCAATGGTTTTTTTGGAACTATAAATTCAGCTCCCTTATCCGCTAAAACGTCATTTCTTTTGTATCTAACTAATTTATGCGCATCCGTAGCTACAAAAGTAATTCCATCGCTTTCAAGACTAAATAATACCCCACTCATTACAGGTCGCAAATCATCATTTCCAGCAGCAAAAATGGTTTTATTAATGGCTTTTGCTAGCACACTTGCTGGCATTTCTACTTTTGAAGGTGACTCTAATGGCGGTACTTTAGGAAATTCTTCTCCATTTTGTCCGCTTAGCTTATATTTTCCATTGTCTGAAGATATTTCAATGCCATAAGTTTTCGAATCTATATTAAATGTCAATGGCTGATCAGGAAATGCCTTCAGGATATCCATTAACATTCTTGCAGGAACACAAATACTGCCGGTTTCTTTTGCTTGAACCTCAAGTGTCGTCGTCATAGTAGTTTCTAAATCTGACGCTGAAACAGTTAATGCATTGTCTTTAATCTCGAATAAAAAATTATCCAAAATAGGTAGTGTGTTACTGGAGTTTAGTACTCCTCCTATTCCTTGTAATTGCTTGAGTAACTTGTTGCTAGTGGTAACGAATTTCATTGACTATTAATTTAACTTGAGTAGTCAACAAATATAACCGTATTTAGGTGCCTAACCTTCGGTAATTATCAACAGAATTAACCTTCTTATTAACAACTATTTTTCTGTAAAAAAGGATATTGGTTTAAAAACAGGTCCCCAGCTGAAAAACTGAAGTTTCATTAGTTCTGAAGAACCTTCTACATTTCCCCAGCATCGATCCTTATCCCATTTTATTTCGTCCCCTTTGTAATCTGTTAATCCAGCTGGCGCCAATTTTTTATGTACGACTACCTTCTTATCGACACCATCTGAATCGGTTATGGTTACACTATACAAAGGAGTAGAAGCAAGAACGGAATCTGCAGCGTGCATATCCAATTCTTTATTGAATCCTTCGTAATTAAGTTTCATTAATAATGTGACATAGCGCTGTGCTGCTGTTTTATTGAAATTATTGATGGCTTTTCCTTGATTATTGAAAAGTTGAAGATCTCCAGATTTGCTTATCTCGAGAATGTGAGAGCTTTGAGGAGCTTCATAAAATTGAAGATGAATTTTTGAAATGTCACCTCTGCCATATCGGAATACGGCGGTGCTTCGCCATTCATTCAGATCAGAAAAAAAACGACTTTCCAAGTGACCGTACATGCCGGGTTTATACATAATGCATGGAACAGATTTGTATGATT
>JABJPZ010000144.1 GCA_018663635.1 Crocinitomicaceae bacterium | reverse complement strand
CATAAAGCTAAAAAGTATTGATGAAATTTGATATTTCATTTCCATAACTATTTATTCGTAGTACTTTTTATGCTGTATTTTATTTTCAATTTGATTCGTAGTACCTCCAATTTCTTTTGCTTTTATCCAAAATTCAACAGCCTCTTCTACTCTATTTATCTTAGAGAGTACGTCGCCATAATGTTCTAATATCGTGCCACTGTTGCTTCCTCCTAAATCAATGGCCTTTGAAAGCCATTTTTCTGACTCCATAAACTTTTCCTGTTGAAATAAAATCCAACCATAGGTGTCGAGAAATGAGGTGTTTTCTGGCATGATCTCAATGGCAGATTTTGACATCTCTTCTGCTCTTTCTAAGCTGGTTTTTCGGAGTGATAGATAATAACTGTAATTGTTAAGAATCAAAGCATTTCTAGGGTCTAGAATTAAGGCTAGCTCGAAGGATTCATCCGATTTTTGATGTTGCTTAAGTTCGCGATAAGCCTGTCCTAAATTATTGTAATATTCTACATTCAGCATGTCATTATCAACAATAAATCCTTTACCTGTATTGAAGGATTCGATCGCTTGTTCAAAATGTTTTAGCTGCATGTTCGCGTGGCCTTGGAAATAATACACCTCTGGCTGTGTCGGATACAATTCTAAGGCCTTTTTACTGTCTATCAACAAGTCTTCGTTTAATTGATTTTCAAATTCAATCAACATAATCTGATTCCAAATCGAATAGTGGTCCGGCTCTAATTCAACAGCTCTTCGGTATTTTTTTAACGCTTCCGACGCCTTGCCTTCTCGATATAAAAAATCACCATAAACGGTATGTGTTTTTGATTCGTCACTATTAACGACCGACATAATTTCGAGATAATCATAAGCCTCTTTTCTTTTCGTAAGATTTCCTTCGCTTTCGGAGAAAAAATTTAACATAATTTGCAACTTCGAATCTATCGGCACGTCCTTGGATGCCATGGCAATCCTCAACTCTTCTTTCGCTCTTTTAGAATTTCCATGATATCGATAATAATCATATAATGATAATCGTACCAAGCCATTTTGCGGCTCAATATCAAGGATTTTCTCATAGGTCTCCAGAGCTCTTTCGATTTCTCCAATCTCTTCGTACAATTCTGCCAACACTCCCCATAACGCCACATCGTCTGGGTGCGCGTCAATCAGTCTTGTAAGCTCTAATATGGCTTTATCACTCTGGCCTATTTCAAGATAGAGGCGGTGTTTTTGCATAGATAATTCCGCAGATTCGCCAATAATTTTTTCAGCAGCTTCAAAAGTAGCCAGTGCTTCCTTGTTGTTACCAAGGTGCAGTTGTGATTCTGCAAGTGGGAAATAATACTCCGCGCTATTTGGAGAAATGGCAACGAGGTTTTTGAAGGATTCAACGGCCTCCTTGTGCTTCCCGTTTCGCTGATAGAGATAAGAAAGCTGGAGTAAGAACCATGTATTCTGAGGATTCAGCTCTACAGATTTTTTCGACGTAGAAATGGCTAGTGACGTTTGACCCTGAAACTCGTAAAGTCCACTTAGTTGATAATAACACGCTGCGCATTCTGGATATATTAAAACTGCTTCGTTAAACTTGTCAAAAGCTTTTTTATAATCTTCAATCACCAAAAATTTATTTGCTTCATGGAATAAAGTTTTGAAAATGATCTCCTGCTTGTGATCTAGCTTATGTTTCCCTTCTCCAAAACCTGAAGAAACTTCTGAATTCGCTGTTTTTTTTGCAGCACAGCTTGTCGCAAAAACTAAAAACCCTATATAAACTACCTTTCTCAACTTATAGTTTCTGTTGCGTAAAATCACCAATACTTAAGTCCAATTCACTTCCTTCTATTTCAACCTTATTACCAATCATGCTGTTTTTTATAACTATGTTTTTCACACTTGAGCCAGTTTGAATAATCGAATTCTTGATAACTGCATTTTCAATAACTGTATTTTCTCCTATTGATACATGGGGCCCCACTACAGAATTCAATAATTGTACATTTTGCCCCACAAAACAAGGGGGGATTATTACAGAATTATCGTTAATCGCAGAATCAGCAATATTATTTTCATCTTTAATAAACTCCAACACCCGTTGATTGGAATAAACAGTGGCATCTTTGTTACCGCAATCCAGCCACTCAGTTACCGTTCCAGGTTTGAATTTTGTTCCTTTAGACTTCATGTTTTCGAGAGCATTCGTTAATTGAAATTCCCCCTTATCCTTAATGTCATTGTCTAGCAAATACTTAAGCTCGTTTCTTAATAAATCACCATCATTGAAATAATAAATTCCAATAATTGCAAGGTCAGAAACAAATTTCTCGGGCTTTTCAATAAAATCTGTTATTGTGCCTTCATCATTTAATTTAACTACTCCAAACGCTCTTGGATCTTCTATGCTTTTCGTCCATATAATACCATCGGCATCCGAATCGAGTGTAAAGTCCGCTTTAAAAAGCGTGTCGGCAAAAGCGACGACTACATTTCCGACTAAAGAAGGTGCTGCGCAATATATGGCATGAGCTGTTCCTAACGCTTCATCTTGATGATAAATGGTCCCCTTAGCGCCGAGATTTTCGGCTATTCCAATAAGATCTTTTTCTACCTCATCTCCAAAATCCCCAATTATGAAAGCAATTTCTTCAACCGTTTCTCCACAAACTTTGGTAATGTCCTCAACAAGCCTTTCTACAATAGGTTTTCCCGCAACCGGAACTAATGGTTTTGGAACTGTTAATGTATGTGGTCTAAGCCTTGATCCTCTCCCGGCCATTGGTACAATAATCTTCATTTTTTAATCTTATTTTACTCCTGTGCTACCGAATCCTCCACTTCCTCTTGAGGTGGCTGACAGTTCATTTACTACTTTAAAATTAACTCGCTCATACTTGGCAACTACCATTTGAGCAATTCGTTCACCATCCTCAACCACAAAGTCTTGATCAGACAAATTAACCAATAACACCCCAATTTCGCCACGATAGTCAGCATCAATGGTGCCTGGGGCATTAAGAACTGTTATTCCTTTTTTATAGGCCAAACCACTTCGAGGTCTAATTTGTGCTTCAAGGCCAGCAGACAGCGCTATGAACAAACCTGTTGGTATTAGCGAACGGCCCATTGGACTTATCGTAATGGATTTATCAAGGTTCGCTCTTAGGTCCATTCCAGCCGATAGAATTGTCTCGTATTTAGGTAATTTGTGTTTTGATTTATTGATGATTTCCATGCTTGTTTTTCAGATGATTTTCCTTAGTCTAAACAGCCATTTACTCTTCAGCCGAAGGTATTAAATTTTTCGGTCTTTCTATGAAGATTACGATGGCTATATAAATAGCTAATAATGCCGAATGATAGAGAAACATGCTACTGGTAATACTTCCATAAGGGTCAAATGGTGAACTCATAAAATAAGCAAGAACTGCCAGTCCAATGTAAAGAAATATTTTCCTCATATTATAGGGAATTGGATAGTGCCTTTGGCCCAGAAAATATGAGATTATTGTCAACGATAAGTACGTAGAAAATGTTACCCAGGCACAAGCTTCGTATCCATATAGCGGAATGAAAATATAATTACCTGCGATAGTAATGATGGCGCCTATTGTAGCCATATATGCCCCAAATTTTGTTTTTTTGGTCAGCTTAAACCACATATTTAAATTCCAATATATTCCAAGAGAGAAGTTAGCTAATAACAATATCGGGACAATCCTTAAGCCTTCCCAATAGCTTTGTCCAATAAAGTATTTAAAGATGTGTAAATACAATACTACAATCAAAAACATGATCGCCACAGCAATTACAAAAAACGTCATGATTCTGCTATACATCAATTTTGACCCTTTGTCCTTTTCTCTGTTAAAAAAGAACGGTTCTGCTGCAAATCGATAAGCCTGAAGAAAAATAATAATGATCATAGAAACTTTATATACCGCTCCATAAATCCCGTTTTGTATTTGAGCGTTTTCTAATGCGTATTCATGGCTTAAACCCTCGGATATGCCGGAATCATAAACGATTTCTTTCAACATTATTCGATCGATAACTTCGTTTATACTTCCTGCAAATCCAAAAATGACAAGAGGTACAGCATAAGGCAGCATTTGTTTGAATATGCTTTTACTGAACTTGAATCCACCAAAACTGAACTCTGGAATCAGCATTACAAT
>JABJPZ010000013.1 GCA_018663635.1 Crocinitomicaceae bacterium | reverse complement strand
TTTAAGAAGTTTATACACCATTAGATTATCAGTAAATAAAAAACATACAGCTCTTTATTTTTCTATTATTTCCTTAATATTAGGCTTAAAATAAAGCGTGCTTTTCAAGACTTTTCCGTCTTCTCGGTATATGGGTTTACCGTTTTCATCTAATTTACTCATATTGCTTCTTTGAATTTCCTCAAACACTTCTGAGATTTTATGTTGCAACCCATGTTTTAAAATCGTCCCGCAAAGAATATAAAGCTGATCACCAAGAGCATCTGCAATCTCGACTAGATCGCCCTCTTTCGCAGCCTCCAAATACTCTTCGTTTTCTTCACGCATGAGCCGATAACGAAGCTCATAATCATTATTATCAATATTTGCAGTCGGACTATAATTATTATCAATTCCAAATGCGTTATGAAAGTCTTCGACATGTGCAATTGTTGCAGCGAGACTCAAACCCTTAATTTCCATTTCTTTCATCCTTTTTTTTTAGACACTCTAAATATATTTGAACTCGATTTATAAGCGTAAAAAAGGGTTAACAATTTTTAACATGGATGAAATACTTTTGAACAATTTTTATAGTGAATTTTGACGTTGATAATGTATAATTGCGGATAAATAAAGAAATTCAAAATGGAAAACGAAGAACTTGAACCAATGGACAAGGTGAATCTAGCTAAAGAGGAAGATACTTCAGGGGCACCCGACATTCATGCTTTGAATCAAAAAATACAACAGGAAAGTGCTTTTATTGACTTATTAGTAATGGAGCTAAACAAAGTGATTATTGGCCAAGAACACATGATTAACAGCTTGTTAATTGCTTTGCTTTCAGACGGACACATTTTGCTAGAAGGTGTTCCTGGCCTTGCCAAAACACTTGCAATCAACACGTTATCAACGGCAATAGACGTTGATTTTAGCAGAGTACAATTCACTCCGGATCTGCTTCCTGCAGATTTAATTGGCACGATGATTTACAATCAAAAGAAAGAGGAATTTTCTGTAAAAAAAGGACCAATATTCGCAAACTTTATTCTTGCGGATGAAATCAACAGAGCACCTGCGAAAGTTCAAAGTGCGCTACTTGAGGCCATGCAAGAACGACAAATCACATTGGCTGACACCACACACGACTTGCCAAAACCATTTTTAGTGTTGGCAACACAGAATCCCATTGAGCAAGAAGGAACCTATCCATTACCAGAAGCACAAGTAGATCGATTCATGTTAAAAGTGGTTTTAGATTATCCCAAAAAGGACGAAGAAAAACGTATTATACGACACAATATTTCTAAAGAAGGTTTTCCAAAAACGACTAAAGTAATTAGTGCTGATCAAATTATCAATGCCAGAGAAGTTGTCAGAGAAATTTACTTGGATGAAAAGATTGAGCAATACATTGTTGACATTGTTGACTGCACCAGATCGCCCCAAGATTATAATTTGGCTAATCTTTCTGCACTCATAGCATTTGGATGTTCACCAAGAGCCAGCATTAGTCTTGCAATAGCTGCAAAATCATTCGCATTTATTAAAAGGAGAGGCTATGTTATCCCCGAAGATGTTAGAGCAGTTTGTCATGATGTGTTGCGACATAGAATTGGCCTATCATATGAGGCGGAAGCTGAAAATATCAACGTAGAAACCATCATTAATTCCATACTTAATACGATTGTCGTCCCCTAGCCTTTAATTTATGAACGCAAAGGAATTACTTAAAAAAGTACGGATAATAGAATTAAAGACAAAAGGGCTGTCTTCTCAGATTTTCTCTGGAGAATACCACTCGGCCTTTAAAGGTCGCGGCATGGCATTCAGCGAAGTGCGCGAATACATGCCTGGAGATGAAATAAGAACAATAGATTGGAATGTAACCGCTAGATTCAACCATCCCTATGTGAAAGTTTTTCATGAAGAGAGAGAGATGACCGTGATGTTATTGATTGACATTTCTGGATCGGCGAGCTATGGAACAAAAACAAAACTAAAAAGAGAGCTGATTGCCGAAATTGCTGCGGTTATTTCTTTTTCTGCTATACAAAATAACGATAAAATAGGTGTGATTCTATTTGCAGAAAAACCTGAGCTCTACATACCACCAAAAAAAGGAAAAAAGCATATTCTTAGAATTATCAGAGAATTAATTGAGTTCAAGCCACAGACAAAAGGAACCAATATTCGAGGTGCTTTAGATTATTTTAATAATGTCATTAAAAAGAGAAGTATTGCATTTGTTATAAGTGACTTTCTCGACAATAGATTTGAAGATCAACTGAAAATAACTGCGCGCAAACATGACTTAGTAGCCTTACAAATATCAGATCATGGAGAATACGAACTTCCAAAAGTAGGATGGATACAAATAGAGGATTTGGAATCGGATCAGCTCAAATGGGTGAATACTAATTCTTCCAAAAACAGAAAAGAATACAAAAAACAAGGCTTAGCACACGATCACTATTTAAAGAACATCTTTAGAAGGTCTGGTGTCGATTTTGCTAAAGTAAGAACGGATCAATCCTATGTGCAACCACTGATGAATTTGTTTAAAAACAGATGAAAGTTATCATTTCCATAGTACTTTTTCACGTCCTTCCAATGGTCACTTTTGGTCAGGTCATTTTTCATATACAGTCTGATAAAGATTCCGTTCAAATTGGCGAACCAATAGAAGTCAGTATTGAATTATCGTATCCAGCATCAATTGGCGAGGTAATCTGGCCAGACTTTAGAGAGGACAGCACAATTGGTTCTAATTATGAAATTTGGTCTGTTCAAGAAATAGAAAAAGAAAATTCAGTAAATGAAAATGAAACAAGGTTATTGATTTCACAAAAACTGACTGTTGCGACATTTCAAAGCGGATACATCCCTTTCTCTCCTATTCAAGCCGTTTTAGATCAAGACACTGTTGAATCTAATGCTTTTCTAATTACAGTAAGTTCTGTTGAAATTGACACTTCTAAGGCATTTATTGACATCAAACCTGTATTTGAAGACCCATTATCCCGCTGGGAAAGTTTTAGTATCTGGCTAAGTAATCATTGGTGGTGGATCGCGGTCATTGTAGCTGCGATTGCCATTGGATTATTTTTTATTTTCAAAAAGAAAAATATAACATCAGAACCCGAGGCAGTCATTTCTTTATACGACAAATACACTTCTGCTTACAAGCAAATATTAAGTAAATCTCTTTGGGAAAAGCAGCAAGTCAAAGAACATTATCATGAATTAACAGGATTGATCAGATCTTATTACTTTGATAGATTTGATGTCTCCACGTTTGAAAAAACCACGAATGAAATTATTGCCATCACCCGGACAATTGATATACCCCATGAACTAAAAGAAAATTTAATTCAAGTTTTTAGTGTTAGCGAATTTGTAAAATATGCCAAGCAAATACCATCTATTTATGAAATTGAAAAACACAATAGAATAGCAGGAGAATTAATTGAAATCACTCAAATTAAAGAAGAATTAATACCAGAAGAATCATGAAAATTGGTCAATACATGTTTCAAGACCCCTGGATTCTGGCGTTGCTGGCAGTAATTCCGATTTATTTGTTTTACTACTTTTTGTTTTTAACCAAGAGAAAGGGTAAAATCAAATCTTCTACGTTTCATGCCACACCAAATTCAATGTCTTTCTGGCTGCATCTACCTTTGCTCTTTTCAATGGTCGGTTTAAGTTTACTTATTATGGGACTTGCCCGCCCTCAAATGGATGTTGAATCCGAAAATTATATTGAAGAATTCGCTGAAGGTATTGACATTGTTATTGCATTTGATGCCTCTTCCTCTATGCTTGCGACCGACTTCAAACCCAACAGACTACAGGCAAGTAAAGCAGTTGCGCAAGCATTTGTTGCTAGTCGTAAGAACGATCGAATTGGCCTTGTGGTTTATGAAGGTGAAAGCTTTACACAATGTCCATTAACTACCGATCAGGATGTGTTATTAAAATTGTTTGAGGAAGTAGAAACTGGAATGATCGAAGGTGGCACTGCAATTGGTATGGGATTAGCAACTGCCGTTAATCGATTAAGAGAAAGCGATGCCACGAGTAAAGTCATTATTCTTTTAACCGATGGCGTTAACACACATGGAAAAATTCATCCGGTTTCGGCAGCAGAAATTGCGTTAGAATTTGGCATAAGAGTATATACGATTGGCGTAGGGACTAATGGCAAAGCGAGGTCTCCTGTTGCAATAGACCATATGGGAAATTATGTATATGACTATAAAGAGGTAGAAATTGATGAGGAAATTTTAAAGAAGATAGCAAAGACCACAAAAGGAAAATACTTTAGGGCCACTGATAATAGTTCGTTAGAAGATGTTTATGAAGAAATTGATCAATTAGAAAAAGACAAAATTAAAACCATTGAATACCAGGTTGACATACCTGAGGAATTTTTCAATTTCGTATTGACCGCATTGATTTGCCTTCTCGTTAGTGCTGTATTAAGCAAAGTAATTTTAAGAACAACTCCATGAGTAAACAAAGCAAAACATATCATATTTACTTGCTGGTTTTACTCATGATTATGACTGAACTACTTTTTTGGACGGTTACACTAATTTCTTATAATGTCCTGTCTGCTGATAAAGAATTTCGTTTAGAGAATGAAGGAGCTATTGTGCTATTCGCCTTTATTCCATTATTAATCGGAGTATTTCTTTATTACGCTATACGAGGTAATACCAGCTTAAATAGACTATCGGAAGCGTCTCTAAGAAATAGTTTGACTAAAGGAGCTTCCAATTGGCGGCTTCTGTTAAAATATTTGCTGCTTCGTTGTGCAGTTGGCCTCATCATTATTTCCTTGTGTAACCCACAGTATGGAAAAAAACAAGTAGAAGGAAAGGCAAAAGGAATTGAAATTATGATTGCTTTAGATGTATCTAATTCTATGCTTGCTCGGGATTTATCAGAAAAAAGAAGCCGTCTAAACATTGCCAAATTAGCCATTGAAAGATTAATTTCTAAATTACATGGTGATAAAATCGGAATTGTAGTTTTTGCTGGATCAGCTTATACTCAGTTACCAATCACATCTGATTACAATGCTGCTAAGTTATTCCTTTCGGGAGTCAGTACTGGAATGATGTCAAGTCAAGGAACAGCTGTTGGTGCAGCAATTGACGAATGTCTTAATGCATTTGACCTTAACAATACTACCAATAAAGCCATTCTGATTATCTCTGATGGTGAAAATCATGAAGAAGGCGCTATTGATATTGCGAAATATGCGGTAGAAGAAGGTATTGTTATTCACACTATAGGTATGGGCACAACACAAGGAACACCAATAGAATTGTACCGTGGAAACAAAAAAACAGGTGTAAAGAAAGACAAGGAAGGAAATACCGTAATCACAAAGCTCAACGAATCGTTTCTGCAAGAGCTAAGTCAAATAGGTGGAGGAACGTATACTCGAGCTAAAAAATCTAATGTAGGATTAGCGTTATTGGTTGACCAGCTTAAAGAAATGGACAAAACCGTTTTAAGTAAGGAACAATTTCTTGAACATGAAGATCATTTTCAAACTTATTTAGCGTTAGGTTTGATATTCGCGCTATTGTATTTATTGATACCTATTAACTCAAATAGAAATGTTGAATTAAATTTGTTTTCAGAATGAAAGTATATGCAGTGATAGGAATGATTGTTTTTACAAACTGTCTACTTGGACAAAGTAAATCCCAAAAAATAACCTTACAAGAAGGAAATGATGCGTACTCAAAAGGTGATTATTCAAGTGCTACTGAAAAATATACTGCAGCTAAAGAAAACGACGCATATTTTAAGGCCGATTTCAATTCCGGAAATTCATTGTATAAACAAAAGCTTTTTGAAGAAGCAACTAATCAATTCAATGCATTAGTGAACACTGCTGAATCTAATATTGACCGAGCGAAAGCCTATCACAATTTAGGCAATAGTTTCATGTCACAAAAAAAATACGAGAATGCTGTATCTGCCTATAAGAATGCATTAAAAAATAACCCCACAGACAGTGATACGAGATATAATTTATCGTATGCACTGGAAATGTTAAAGCAACAAGAACAACAGAATCAGGATCAGGATAAAGACGACCAGCAAGATAAAGATCAGCAGAACAAAGACCAGCAGAACAAAGACCAGCAGAACAAAGACCAGCAGAACAAAGAACAACAAAACAAAGAACAACAAAACAAAGAACAACAAAACAAAGAACAACAAGACAAAGAACAACAAAACAAAGAACAGCAGAACAAAGAACAGCAAAACAAAGATCAACAAAACAAAGAACAGCAAAACAAGGATCAACAAAACAAAGAACAGCAAAACAAGGATCAACAAGAAAAAGGTCAAATTTCAAGACAACAGGCAATCAAAGATTTAGAAGCAATTAATAATGCTGAAAAAAAGACCTTATTGAAACTTCAAAAGAAGAAAGCCAAACCATCGAAAAATAATAAAAGTTCAGATAAAGATTGGTGATGAAATTGCTACATATTATTGCACTCGTTGTCTTAAGTACTTCTTTGCTTGGGCAAAACTTAACCGTTAAAGTCAGTGCTTCTACACAGAATCCGAAAGTTAATGAAACGTTTAAACTCGTCTACAAATTGGTGCTAGACGGATCTGGTTCTGTCCAAATAAATGGTCGCATTGGTGTTAAGAAACCCAGCTTCGATAATTTTAAAATAGTTTCAGAGAAGGCAGGAAGATCAGGCTTTAATTTTGGTGGTTTTGATATGGAAATGGCCCTGCATCAATATGCTGTCGTTCTTCAGCCTAACAAGGAGGGAAAATACATTATTGAACCGGTTTCATTTCAAATTGGTGGAACTGAATACAAGTCTCAATCAGTTACCATTCATGTGGGTACTGCTTCGAAAAGACAAGTGTCTGCTCCAGTAAAAAACCCAAATCTATTTGGCAAAATTCAGGTCAGCAAATCTTCCATTTTTAAAGGGGAGCATATCATTGCTACGGCAAAAATTTACTCTCGATATACCAGACTAAGTTTAACTGATTCGGACTTTCCGATGGCTGATGGATTCTGGAATGAAGAAATTAAAACTGGAAAAGAGGGTTGGCCTGTTAAAACTGAAAATGTTGGCGGCGTAATGTACAATGTGTACACTGTAAAGAAAGACCTTCTATACCCGCAAAAAACCGGAGAATTAAAAATTCCTTCATTCTCAGCAACATTAGTTGCAGACCGCTCCTTTTTCAACGGTGGTACTGAAATAAAAATATCAAGTAATTCACCAAAGATTAAGGTCAAATCAATCCCTAATGCACCTGCCAATTTTTCTGGTATGGTAGGTACGTTTTCTATGGATGCAGAGATCTCTAAAACAGAATTGTCGCAAGATGAAGGCGTTGATGTTCGTGTTAAAATTAAAGGAAAAGGAAATCTTCAGCAATTGGATGACTTATCCTTGGAATTCCCACTCGATTTTGACACCTATGATCCTCAAAGAGAAGAAAAAATAGTAGCATCTACGTCAGGACTTTCTGGATTTAAAACCTTTAGTTTTCTAGGCATTCCAAGAACGGGTGGCGAATTTAATATAGGACCAATTCAATTGGTTTACTTTAATACAAAAAGTAAGCAATTTGAAACACTTGCGAGTGATATCTGGAAGATTAATGTCAACAACTCTTCAGATGGCAGTGCAATTGAGCCAAATACTATTGACCAACAAAATGTTACGGTTCTTTCTGATGGAATTCGACACATCAGAGAATCTTCAGTACTCATTAGTAAGGATCAGCTCATATTTTATTCATGGTATTTTTGGCTAATGTACCTCGGTCCTTTATTGATTGTTCTTATTTCCTCGTCAGTAAATAAATACTTAAAAAAGAGACCTAATAACGAGCATTTGACTCGGCAGAAAAAAGCGGCAAAAATAGCTCTTTCAGTGCTCAAGGAGGCAAAAACAAATCTGAATAATAACCAGATGTCCGACTTTCACGAATCCATGCTCTCTGGTTTGTTTAGCTATTTAAAAAACAAAATTCACATGGAAATAATTTCGTTAAACAAAGAAACAATCCAAACTTCGTTGGCTACAAAAGGAGCTCAAGATGAAACAATTACAAATTTCATTTCAATTATTGAAAAGTGTGAAATATCTCGTTACACTCCCACTACTGAAATGGGAAGTGAAGATCTTTATAATAGTGGAATTGAAATAATTAAAAAACTAGAAGATGAACTGGTTAATTAGTCTTATAATACTATTCTTTTGTTCCTTCAACGGTATAGCTTCATCTCAGAATCAAGCAAAATTCATTTCTGCAAATAAACTATATAACGCTGGACAATATGATACTTCATTGCTAAATTACGAGCATTTAATTGAAGAAGGGGTTTTCTCTTTCGAGCTTTATTTCAACGCTGGCAATGCAGCTTATCATTTGAAGAAAATTGGGAAGTCAATATTGTATTTTGAAAAAGCAAAAAAATTAGACCCGTCTAATGAAGACGTAATTCACAACCTAATGCTTCTCAACAAATTAATTCTGGATAAAAATACAGCCGTAAATAAAAGTAAGGCATACGATAGAATGATGAGTGCACTTAGCAGATCTCCTAATTACTGGAGCTGGTCAGCCATTTTTTTAAGTATTATTTCCATGGTCTGTTTTGTGCTATATCAATTAAGTCGTAGTAAAAGAAATCAAAAAATTGGATTCGTTTTAGGATCTCTTTCTCTCGTATTAAGTGTGTTCGTCTTGATTCTTGCTATTGTGCAATTCAACTATATAAATACCATTAACAGTGGCGTTGTATTAAACCCTTCAGTTACCCTGAAAATTGCACCAAACAATGATACTTCAAGCGCTTTCATTCTTCACGAAGGTTCTAAAGTTGAGTTAAAATCAAGCGTTGATGATTGGTACGAAGTAATATATTCGGATGGTAAAATAGGCTGGTTAAATAAGGACGAGCTTGGGTTAATTTAGAGAATCGATTTTAACCTGAGGTTATAAGTAATTCCTATGATGTTGTATTTTTCTGGTCTGTATTCAGCAACTAAGCCCTGACGCATATAGTATATCTTTATTTCATTCCTTTTAAATAATTTTAAATCTAAACCGAAAGTCATCCGATATTTCGACATATAGCTAATTGCTTTCAATTCTATCCAAGATTCAGCAGAAGTAAAGAACCACATGCCATCACCAATAAAATAAGTAACCTTTAGCTTGGTTCTATTAGCCCAATCCGAACCTTTATAATCTGTATCTCGCTGCAATCTGTTTCTCAATTGAAAATTAAAAGGACCGTATTTTGTGCCCGTCTTTAAATCAACGTTTAATCTGTGTGATTGCATTGTGCCAGCATCAAATCTATTCTTAATTGAAAAGCGGTAATTCAACGACGGAGTGAAAAACTTATGCACTTTATAAGAGAATCCAATATCACTAAAACCTACTTTAAATTGCGTGGAGTTTTCCTTCAGCCTAATGCCAGGACGAACATGTACCTTAAAATCGTTTAATTTCATGTCGCATTTAAAGCGGTACCAAGTTTCAAAATCTTGAAATTCAGTTTGCGCCTTAAACAAAAATGGAGAGCAGATGAGCAATAAAATAATAAGCTGTTTCAATTTATCGGTTTAAAACAGTGATATTACCCAAGCTGAGCTCTTCTTTCTTGTCTGATATTGTAAAGTCTAGCTTAACGACGGAATCTGTTCCAAAAGAGCACGACCAACAATCTGAAAATGCATATAGTGTATAATTACCCGGCCGTAGATAGTTGAATTCAAAATCTCCACTATAACCGGTTTCTACCTTATCATCAAAAATACCATCGTCGGTTCCGTAAATGATATATACATCTTCACCTTGAGCACCAATAGTCCCTTGATCTAGAGTGCCAACAAATAAATGCTCTTGCAGCTTTCCAGAAACAGAAGCTTGCCCCCCCACTCCTTCTTCTTTTGTGCAACTTAAACTAAGTAAAAACAGGAATAGAAATAGAATAGAAATATACCTCATTGTTTAATTATTTTCTTTTCTACAATGATAATACAATATTAAGTCTTAGTAAAATATGAATATTTGAATCTATGCATTTTAGGCGTATTCATTTTTCATAATTTAGTTGCAAATATTATTCAATAGAACAGAAGTGATAGAGCTTGCGAACATCATAAACATAAATACTAATCCTTACTAAAAAAATGATAGAATTAGTACTTTGGAAGAGAACAAAAACAAATCCTAGCTATCCTTAGAAACTTTAACTAAAAAGACTTGTTTTAGTTATTGCAGCGCGATTAATTATGGTAATCTTTCTGCCATTTATTGCAATTAATTCATCATTCTTCATTTCAGAGAGCTTTCGAATGATAGACTCCTGAGCAGTTCCGACAAAATTCGCTAAATTCTCTCGAGATAAATTGATGCCTTGATTGTCATAAAGCTCATCTAACAAAAGTAAAGCACTGCAAAGCCTACTGCTTACAGAACTTTGAGCCATTGTTGTTAATGCCTCCACCATTTCAGCTAAATCTTCTGACAATTCTTCCAAAAGCTTTTCTTTAATCTCAGGAACTGCTTGAATCATCTTAAAAAAATCACGACGTTCAACAAAACAAACGGTACAATCTTCAATCGTTGTTGCGGAGACACCCAGTTTATGTCCACCAATCAATGTTCTAAATCCTAACAAATCACCTCTTTTGGCAAATCGAATGATTTGTTCTTTACCAGACTCACTGTTTTTGTAAATTTTCAATCTGCCAGAATTAATACAATACACGCCTTTAACTTGAGTTCCTTGTGTTAATAAATCTGAATGCGTTTCGTAGATTAAACCATGCTGAACCATCTCTAGCATTTCAGGCTTCTTATTACTCAAAATCTTCAGAATTGATTGATCCAGAGCTGCGCAATTACTACATGAAAAAGATTGACCTTGGTTATTGTCCATAATCTAACTATAATGATATTAAAATTATTGGTTAGTTATATAGATTTAAAAATGAATTGCATAAAAAAAGGCCCTAGATAACTAAGGCCTTTTAAATTATTGCGGAGAGACAGGGACTCGAACCCTGGCGACAGTTTCCCGTCGACAGATTAGCAATCTGCTCCATTACCACTCTGGCACCTCTCCTTGAACAGTTTGCAAATATATAACAGATTTTGAAATTGCAACTGCAATTTTAGAAAATCTATGTCTGGAATAAATTGAAGGCGCATAAACTTTTATAAAAGCAAGTATTGGTTAGTTTTGTAATCAAGACGATAGAAGATACCATGAATAAAATCGTGCATTTCATTCCATTTTTGCTTCTTTGCAATTGCACCGAATCTGAAAATCAGCAAGATAATAGTGGTATAGTAAATCGTGACTTTGATGTTGTGGCCCACATTTCGGCCGAGCCAGACGGTCTTCATCCTCTAAATAGCTTCTCTTTAAATACGGTTTACATTTTTAAAAATTTACACAACACCTTACTTAAAATTGATTTGGCATCGTTAGAATTAATTCCTGATTTAGCAGCTAAATTACCAGAGCAAATAGATAGCAATACATACAAATACGACATACGAAAGGATGTTAAATGGGACAATGGTGAACCGTTACTTTCTGAAGACATTCGATTTAGTTTATTACTGGCCTTGTGTCCGTTAAATAATGCACCTCAAAAAAGAACTTCTTTAGAGGCTTTTGTAGACTCTATTGAAATAATGGATAAAACCAGTTTTACTTATGGCACCAACTTCCCATACGCAGGAGCAAATCACATTTGGGGTGATCTTCCCATAATTTCGAAATCATTTTATGATCCTCAAGATGTATTAAAGGAACTTAGTTTTTACTCGTGCAAAACCGCTAATTATCCTTATTCTCAGCAAATACAAGATTGGTTCACTTCATTTAATTCACGTCAATATTCTCACAATCCTGAATTTATCAACGGGTTAGGGCCTTATAAATTAACCCATTGGGAAGAAGGACAGCACATTACCATTGAAAAAAAAGACAATTGGTGGGGCAAAGACATTCAATCCATTTACCATAAAGCAAATCCCAAAAAAATTCATTATAAAATAATCGCAGATGAACAAACCACCAGTATCGCTTTATTGAACAATGAAATTGATGTGGCTTATGCTTTAAGTAGTGCTCAGGCGCATGATTTAGCCGCCGATGAACATTTTGATAAAAATTTCAACCTCAATTTAATCGATGTTTTTGGAATAACATTCATGGCTATTAATTCTCGACCCAATGGAAATACGGGTAATCCTGTTTTGGAAGACCAAGCCGTTAGATTAGCGATGAGTTATTCGACACCCTACGCAGAGATATTAAACTCAATCTACAATATGGGGTCGAGACAAGTTTCCATTGTAAACAAACATCGAGAATACTATCACCATGATCTTAAAATGCCATCGCTGGACTTGAAAATTGCGGATTCTATCTTAACCAGCGCAGGTTGGATTGATCGAAATCTAGATGGAATTCGTGAAAAGGAGCTAAATGGCGAACTTCTGCCACTCTCGTTTGAATTGGGTTACATTAATAATCCCAGCTTTAAAATAATGGCAGACCTTATTGCTGCATCTTTTCTAAAGATTGGCATACGAGCTGAGTTAAAGCCAATTCAAGCCAATATGATGTTTCAGAAATTAATGTCGCAAGATTATGATGCTTTCATTACCAGCATATCTGGCGATGGTGGTTTTGAAGATTTTTCTCAATTGTTGCATACTTCTGCTTGGGAACAACATGCATTTAATTTTACTGGATTTGGAGATGAAGAATCCGATCTCTTGCTTGATAGTATCAATAAAACCTTTGATAAGCGTAATCAAGAAGAACTATACCTTCGACTTCAAGAAAAATTTAACGAGCAAGGGACTTTCATTATTCTTTATTCTTTACAACGGAAAATCGCTGTCAGTAAGAAGTTTATCAATCCGATGTGCTATGCCGAAAAACCTTCTATTCTTTTGAATGCTTTGGAAATAGCACCGTAAGTTTCAAGATTTATTGATACTTTAAATAAATGCTTCTATTTGTAGTTAAAAGGACTTTGAGGTTTATTCCAATATTGTTTTCTATTTCAATACTGGGGTTTCTTTTAACCGCTTATATGCCTGGGGATCCTGTTAAAAAAATATTGATTGCCCGTTACGGGGCTGACTATAAAAATTCTGCATTAGATTCAAAACAGCTTCAGTCCAGTATTTACAAAGAACTCGGTCTAGACAAACCCCTTTTCTATTTTTCGATTAATTCCTACAACGCTTGTGACACGCTTTATAAAATTCAAGATTTTGAGCAACGCAAGGCCATGGAGCGTTTATCCGATATGTATGGATGCTGGGAGAACATCGAGACTTATTTCAGTACAATCAATTTTTACATTGCCAACCACAGCAATGAAAAGAATACATTGGTTAATCTCAGCCAAGAGTACGAAAATAAGCGAATCCTTCTTTTACTGTCAAGAGTCAGCAGTCAAAACACCAGTCAAGGAGCCACCTTAGAACGATTATATGCTAACATTGTTGAATCGAAATCACTCATGGGCAATTACATTCCTACCATTAATCTAAATGGATTTGAGAATCAGTTCAATCTGTGGCTATTTGGAAACGGTCATCAACGAAAAGGAATCATCAGAGGAGATTTTGGCTCCTCATTACGCACTGGAGAACCAATAGAAAATTTTATTTGGAAAAAGCTCGGATATTCTTTAGAGCTAATATTTATAGCTGTTTCATTAGCTTTTTTATTTGCCATACCAACTGGAATGCGTTTAACCAGAACCAAATCTAAACATTCTCAGAATATGCTAAATATTCTAATCTATTTGATGTATTCCATTCCAGGTTATCTAGCAGCTACTTTGTTGATTTTCTTCTTTGCGAATACGCAATCACTTTATTGGTTTCCAGAAAGTGGCTTGTACCCTATCGGTTATCACCCTTCTGAACATTCATATTGGTCGAATTTAAGAATCGGAATGCCTTACATGATTTTACCCATATTAACCTATGCGATTAGTGCATTTGCTTTCATATCAAAGCTGACTAAAAACATCACTGCTGAAGAATTAAACTTTGATTATTATAAAACCGCACTAGCCAAGGGTCTGTCAGCTAAGGAGGCTACCCGAAAGCACGTATTGAAAAACATCTTAATTCCGCTCGTCACATTGTTTACACAAATTTTGCCTGCAGCAGTTGGCGGCACGCTAATCGTTGAATTGATATTCCAATACCCAGGCATCGGTCAAGTAACTTATGATGCCGCACTGAATGCCAATTACCCAGTAATTGTTGCTGTATTTACCATCTCGGGAATAATGACAGTTGTCGCCTATTTACTAGCTGATATTGTTTATGCCTTAATTAACCCCAAACTCCGTCATTGAATGAACAGATTCTTAACACTGATGCGCTCTATGAAAAAGGGAGTTAAATGGCAATTAAGAATCCTCTTAATTCTATTTTTAGTATCATTTTTTTCACCTCTAATCACCAACAATAAACCGATCTATTTTAAATTAAATGGAGCTTATCATTTTCCCGCATTTAATGACTTAATCAATCCCAATCACACGATTAATATCGACGGTAGGATGCTAACTTCTTCATCTGATTGGCAAAAAATCAAGTATCAGTCCGTTTTATGGGCACCTTTAAGAAACGGAGCCATAGCCCGAGATCCCAACAATCAAGATTTTCAATCTCCATTAAAACGCAGTGTTTATAACGATGGTAGAATGCAGGAAATAACATCACAACATATTCTTGGAACCGACAGACAGGGGCATGATGTATTTGCGCAGCTTTTAAGTGGTATTAAATACAGCTTAATGATTGGCCTTTCCGCTATTCTTCTGGCCGCCACAATCGGAATAATACTCGGCGCTATTTCTGGGTTTTATCAAAACGTTTACAAAATTGGTAAAGGGGAGCTAATGACAATCTGTATCAGTCTGTTGCCTGCCTGGTTTTATGGGTTTTCAATTAGAAGCTATACTATTCTAGATGGCTTTCAGCGAAACTCAATCAACGGCACATTTCAAGTGCTATTTTCTCTGCTCGTTTTCATCGGGATTATTAAAATATTTGCATGGTTAGGCAAAAGAATTGACAAGGCTTTTAAACTTAACCCCATTAACTTTCCTATAGATAATTTTATTACTGGAATTACCGAAATATTCTCCTCTGTTCCAAGTATAATTATTGTTGTGACAGTAGCTGCCATTTCTGGAGGTAAGAGTACCTTGATACTTGTTATTTTGTTAGGCATATCCAGCTGGCCAGCCTTTGCCAGGATAACAAGAGGCGAAGTGCTTCGCATAAAAGGAATGCCCTATATTGAATCCGCTACAGCACTTGGAATTAAAAAATCTAAGATTATTACCAATCATATTTTAATCAATGCAATGCCCACTTTGACCGTTACGATAGCATTTGGATTTGGAAGCATTCTTCTGGCTGAGTCTGCACTTTCGTTCTTAAATATCGGTGTACCTGACCAAACCATTACTTTAGGTGCTCTTCTAAGGTCTGGAAGAGAACATATTCAAGCCTGGTGGTTAATCGTCTTTCCAGGAGCTACAATATTCTTATTAATCTACCTGTTCAACCAAATCGGAGATCGAATATCAGCGCAATCGAATCGTGCTTAAGAAAGGAAATCACTTTTTATTTCGACTGTATTTAGCTACATTCGTGACCAAATTTTCGAATACTAATTATGAAAGAAGTATACATTATTTCAGCGGTAAGAACACCAATGGGAAGCTTTGGGGGACAGCTGTCAACAGTTCCTGCAACCAAACTAGGATCCATAGCGATACAAGGTGCCTTGTCAAAGGCAGGTATTAATCCTTCTGAAGTAAACGAAGTTTTAATGGGTAATGTATTGCAAGCTAATTTGGGCCAAGCACCAGCCAGACAAGCAGCCATGTATGCTGGCGTAAGCGATTTGGTTCCATGCACTACAATCAATAAGGTTTGTGCTTCAGGAATGAAAGCAATTTCAATGGCTGTTCAGTCTATTTTATTAGGTGACAACGAAGTTGTAGTAGCCGGAGGAATGGAGAATATGAGCCAAGTTCCGCACTATCAAATGGCCAGAAATGCTAAGAGGTTAGGAAACATTACCCTGATTGATGGGATGGTTCAAGACGGACTAACTGATGTTTACAATAAAGTGCACATGGGAAATTGTGCAGAGTCATGTGCAGCCGAATACAACTTTTCAAGAGAAGAGCAAGATGCCTTTGCGATTGAATCCTATAAACGTGCAGCAACTGCATGGGAACAAAAGAAATTTGATACCGAAATCGTTCCCGTTGAAGTTCCGCAAAGAAAGGGCGAACCTATTATCGTTACTGAAGACGAGGAATACACGAATGTCAAAATCGATAAAATTCCTACTCTAAGACCCGCATTTGTAAAAGATGGTACGGTAACCGCTGCTAATGCTTCTTCGCTTAATGATGGTGCTTCCGCTTTGATTTTAATGAGTAAATCAAAAGCCGAAGAGTTGGGTGTGAAGCCAATCGCTAAAATAATTGGATATGCAGATGCTTCTCATCAACCGGAATGGTTTACAACAGCTCCATCAAAAGCCGTACCCAAGGCAATAAAAAATGCTGGATTATCAATTGATGACATCGATTATTGGGAGCTAAATCAAGCATTTTCTGTCGTTGGTTTAGTGAATACGAAATTATTGGGACTTGATCCAGCAAAAGTAGATGTGAATGGAGGTGCAGTTGCTCTTGGTCATCCACTGGGTAATTCTGGATCCAGAATCATTGTTACGTTAATCCATGTTTTGAAACAAAATAATGGAAAATATGGTGCAGCAGGAATATGCAACGGAGGTGGTGGAGCTTCAGCCATGGTTATTGAAAATATGTAAGCTCACACATTAGTTTTTAAAAAAAGGTAGTCATTTTGGCTGCCCTTTCTTATTTTAGACCTGATGGAATATGGAATTTGCAATTTAGGTAGTATCCCGGCTAGAGCAGAAGCCTCTGACAAAGCTGAAATAGTAACACATGTCCTTTTTGGTGAACACTTTGAGATTCTTGAGCAAGAAGAAAAATGGCTCAAAATCAAATTATTTCTAGATAAATATGAAGCCTGGATTTGCCAAAAACAATGGCTGGAAATCACTTCAAATGAATTTGAGGATCATTCCATTAATTCATTTCCTGTTGTAGGCCAAACAAATGCCACAGTAACAAACGTAAACTCTGGAAGTAAAATACCTGTTACATTTGGTGCCGTACTTCCCTATTTTCAAAACGGGCATTTTCGATTAAGAAATGAACCATACAGCTATAGCGGCATTATAGCCTCTAACAACACAGCAGACCTAACTACTTATGCCACTTCGCTTCTCAATGTACCCTATTTATGGGGAGGCAGAGGTCCGATGGGAATTGATTGTTCTGGTTTTACACAATTGGTTTATAAATTGGTGGGACATTCCATTCCAAGAGATGCCTATCAACAAGCAGAGCTAGGAGAAACTATTTCCTTTGTAGAACTTGTGGAACCTGGTGACTTATTGTTTTTCGATAATCAAGACGGACACATTAATCATGTCGGTATAGCGCTTAGTTCTGAAGAAATAATTCATTCTTCTGGATGCGTGCGTATTGACAAAATAGACCATGAAGGCATATTTATGGAGAAAAATAAAAAATACAGCCATAAATTAAGACTAATAAAAAGGGTTTTTGGTCTGTAATAATGACACATTATCGCTTTCTTCTTTACTCGTTTATGCCAATATAACAGACACTTTGAGCCTTTTTGGACTTGGTTTATATTTTGATGACTGATAAGTAGTTATATAAAACCATGGACTTAAATAAATTTACAATCAAATCGCAACAAGCTCTTCAAGAAGCGCAACAATCAGCGACAGAACACAACAATCAAGCACTCGAAAATGGTCATGTATTAAAAGGTGTTCTCAAAACAGATAAACATGTAACTCCCTTCATTCTAAAAAAAATTGGAGCGAATCCAAAAATGATTGAACAGGCACTTGATCAAATAATTGCTGGGTACCCTCAAGTTCAAGGCGGCGAGCAAACGGTAGGAAGAAATGCGTCGACAACACTAAGAATTGCAATCAATACAGCGCGAGAAATGGATGATGAATTTGTCTCTATTGAACATCTTTTACTGGGCATGATGGAAAGCAGCGGCAGTGTAGTTCAATTATTAAAAGACAATGGAGCCAATAAGAAAAATCTTCGTCTTGCGATTTTAGAGCTTAGAAAAGGAGAAAAAGTGGTAAGCCAAGACCAAGAAAGCACCTACAATTCTTTGGAGAAATATGCAAAAAACTTAAATAAACTAGCCACTGACGGTAAACTGGAACCAGTTATTGGTAGAGATGAGGAAATTAGAAGAGTCTTGCAAATTCTAACCAGAAGGACAAAAAACAACCCCATATTAATCGGAGAACCAGGCGTAGGTAAAACAGCCATTGCTGAAGGCATTGCACGTAGAATTATTGATGGTGATATACCTGAAAACCTTAAAGGGAAAAGTCTTTTTTCATTAGACATGGGAGCTTTAATAGCAGGAGCCAAATTTAAAGGCGAATTTGAAGAAAGGCTGAAGGCCGTAATTAAAGAAGTTGTAAAAAGTAATGGAGAAATTATTCTTTTCATAGATGAAATCCACACCCTCGTGGGTGCTGGTGGCGGGCAAGGTGCAATGGATGCTGCTAATATATTAAAACCAGCTCTTGCCAGAGGAGAGCTTCGGGCTATTGGTGCAACTACTTTAGACGAATACCAAAAGTATTTTGAAAAAGACAAAGCCCTTGAAAGACGTTTTCAGAAAATAATAGTGGACGAACCAGATATGGAAGATACGATCTCAATTTTAAGAGGGATTAAAGAAAAATATGAATCACATCACAAGGTGATGATAAAAGACGAAGCCATTATAGCAGCTGCAGAGCTGTCTCAACGCTATATAACAGAAAGGTTTCTTCCAGATAAAGCCATAGACCTTATTGATGAAGCAGCATCTAAATTACGCATGGAAATCAATTCGAAACCCGAAGAGCTGGACGAAATTGAGCGTAGAATTATGCAATTAGAAATTGAGAGAGAGGCTATCAAAAGGGAGAATGACGGGCCTAAGTTAAAAACGATTGGAAAAGAACTAGCTGAATTAACAGACCAACGAGCTGAATTCAAGTCAAAATGGGATTCTGAAAGAACCGTAGTAGAGACCATTCAAAATGCGAAACAAGACATAGAAACTTTAAAACATGAGGCTGAAATAGCAGAACGAAATGGAGATTACGAATTAGTAGCAGAAATTAGATACGGAAAAATAAAAGAAGCGGAAGAATCAATAGTAAATAATAAAGAAAAACTCATTGAAATACAAAAAACCAGCAAACTGGTTAAAGAAGAAGTTGATGCAGAAGAAATTGCCGATGTGGTAGCCAAATGGACTGGAATACCGGTATCTAAAATGTTAGAAAATGAAAAGCAAAAACTACTTAAACTAGAAGTTGCATTGTCTAAAAGAGTGGTTGGGCAAAGCTATGCCATTTCAGTGGTCGCTGACGCTGTAAGAAGAAGTAGAGCTGGATTGCAGGATGACCAAAAGCCCATTGGTTCATTTATTTTTCTGGGAACCACAGGTGTGGGCAAAACAGAATTAGCCAAAGCACTATCAGAATTCTTATTCAACGACGAAACGGCCATGACTCGCATTGACATGAGTGAATACCAAGAACAACATTCGGTTTCAAGATTGGTTGGAGCACCTCCAGGATATGTTGGATATGAAGAGGGAGGTCAGCTCACTGAAGCGGTTAGAAGGCGCCCCTACTCTGTTTTGCTGTTAGATGAAATTGAAAAAGCACACCCCGACGTTTTCAACGTTTTACTGCAAGTGCTAGACGATGGTAGACTTACAGACAACAAAGGAAGAACAGTTAATTTTAAAAATACCATCATCATCATGACCTCAAACATCGGTGCACAAATTATTCAAGAAGGTTATGAAAACATCAATGCTTCCAACAAAGAAAGTAAACTAGCAAGTATCCAATTAAAAGTATACGAAATACTAAAACAATCTGTACGTCCAGAATTTCTCAATCGAATTGATGAAACGGTCATGTTTAACCCACTATCTAGAGAAGATATAAAAGGAATTGTTAAAATTCAATTAGCAATTTTAAAAAATAGATTAACTAAAAATCATTTAAAGCTTGCTGCGTCAGAAGACGCTATTGATTGGCTAGCTCAATTAGGGTATGACCCTCAATTTGGAGCGAGACCTGTGAAAAGAGTGATGCAAAAACAAGTCCTTAATGAGCTTTCCAAACAGTTGCTTGCAGACCACATTGATACTTCCCAAACAATTGTTCTGGACGTGTTCGAAAATGCAATTGTATTTAGAAAAGCACTTCAAAATGAATTTCCCGTTATAGAAGACTGAGTATTCAATTGATTTCTTTCATCAATAAATTCTGATTATTTTCTATATTGAAAAGGAACAAATCACCTCATGCTAAAATTAAAGTATTTAATGATCTTCACCGGTCCACTTTTTGGAGCCATATCATTATGGTGCACTGGCTGGTGGACATGGTTACTGCCTGCGTATGCTTATTTACTCATTCCATTCCTGGAATTAATTATTCCCGCAAGTACTAAAAATTTTGATTCCGGGGAGGAGCAAAATGCGTTAAAGTCTCAATTTTATGATTTTATATTATACGCCCAAGTTCCTATTCAATACGGACTGCTTCTTCTTTTTCTATTGGGTATAACCATTCAAGACCTTCAATTCTTTGAGTTATCCGGACGTGTTGTTTCCTTTGGAGTTGCATGCGTCGTGCTAGGGATTAATGTTGCTCATGAATTAGGACACAGAACTAGCAAACTCGCTCGTGTGCTTTCAAAAGCCTTATTACTAACGAGTCTTTATATGCATTTCATCATTGAACACAATAAAGGACATCATAAACACGTAGGTACACCGCAAGATCCAGCTACAGCAAGAAAAGGCGAAATCTTGTATTTATTTTGGATACGGTCTATCACTAATAGTTATCTATCGGCATTAAAAATTGAGCAAAAACGACTAAAATCTCTCAATCATAAATGGTTATCCAAACAGAATCAAATATTACACTTTTTAGTATTGCAGACTACTTTAGTTACATCAGTTTATTTCTTCTTTAACCTTCAAGGTCTTTTATGTTTTCTGGGTGCCGCAACACTCGGTATTCTTTTTTTCGAAACAGTTAATTATCTAGAACATTATGGGCTAACCAGACAGAAAACAGCAAATGGAAACTACGAAAGAGTACGACCAATTCATTCATGGAATTCAAATCATGCAATTGGTCGTGCTATACTATTTGAGGTAACGAGACATTCTGACCATCATTATTTATCAAGTAGAAAGTATCAAGTACTTAGAAGTTTGGAAGAAGCTCCCCAATTACCGACGGGATATCCTCTAATGATTTTATGTGCTCTAATTCCCCCTTTATGGTTTTTCATCATGCATCGGCACATGGATAAGATTAAAAAAGAACGACAAAATCTTGGTAACCCCATCACAAGTATCTCATGAAAACTTTGTACCTCATGCGCCATTCAAAAGCGCTAAATTCGTCAAAAGACAGCTCTGATTTCAATAGGCCACTTCATCCTCAAGGAGAGATTGATGCCCAAACTATGGGAAGCCGATTGTTAGTCAAGAACCCGATTCCTGAAATAATCATTTCTAGCCCTGCAAAAAGAGCATTAAATACAGCATTACAAGTGCTAAACGAATTGCAAATTTCAAAAAAATTACTCATTACCCATACTAATTTATACCTAGCATCTGCGCAATCGATATTGGCTGTAATTAATGATTCCAACATATCATTAAATCGCGTTTGTATAATTGGTCATAATCCCGGAATAAGTGACTTAATTTATTTGCTTACGGGTAATCCGATACACATGACGACTTCAGGAATTGCAACAATTAAAATTGAGTGTGACAATTGGAGTGAAGTATTTAATGGCTCTGGTCAGTTAGTTAATTATGAGACACCTGAGTAGTGCTTTTTTTCTTTTTCGAGAAGAGTATCTGTTTAATCTCTTAGTTTATTAGAAAAATTTTTCTCGAACTTTTCAATTTTCGGTCGAACTACAAATTGACAATACGGTTCTGTTCCATTCAATTCAAAATAATCTTGGTGGTAATTTTCAGCTGGGAAAAAATTTATCCATTTAGTAATTTCTGTAACAATAGGATTATTAAAAACACCCGAATTATTTAATGCAACCTTATATTCTTCAGCAATTTTACGTTGATTTTCGTTGTGGTAAAATATAACCGACCGGTAATGAGGACCAATATCATTTCCTTGCCTGTTAATCGTTGTGGGATCATGCATAGACCAGAATATTTCAAAAACTTCCGCTATTTTAATAATCTCAGGATCAAATTCAATTTCCACTACCTCTGCGTGGCCTGTTTTTTTACCACAAACTTCTCTGTAACTAGGATTAATTACATGCCCCCCACTAAATCCTGACCGAACCGCATGAACGCCTTCTAGACGGTTAAAAACGGCCTCAATACACCAAAAGCAACCTGCTCCCAAAGTAATTATTTCTGTTTTCGCCATCTACTACTATGGTTTTGATTTTCAATCAATTACTTTGCTCATGATCAAGTCATTACTAATTCAGATTCAGCTAATAAGGCGTAAAGCTTATCTGAAACTGATTTTCCAACCGGTACCAATGGTAATCGAACATGGTTATGACAGACATTCATGTATTTTAACACCTCTTTAATGCCTCCTGGGTTACCATCAGCAAATAGCCAATGAATCAAATCAAAAACTTGGTAATGGTGAATTCTTGCGTCAGCTAATCGACCTTCTATCGCCGCATGAATCATCTCTGCATAAATCCCTGGAAACGCATTACCAATTACAGAAATTAGTCCATCACCACCGCTGGCAATAACGGGAAGCGCAAGTGCGTCATCACCGCTTAAAACAGAGAAACCTTCAGGCCTATTTTTAATAATTTGCATGGTTTGTTCAAGATTTCCTGAAGCTTCTTTAACCGCTACAATATTGGCGAAATCTTCCGCACAACGCACCGTCGTTTCTGCAGTAACATTAGATCCGGTTCTGCCTGGCACATTGTACAAAATAATGTCCTTATCAGTAGCATTAGCAACAGCATGAAAATGAGCATAAATTCCATTTTGAGTCGGCTTATTGTATGCTGGGCTGACCGACAGAACACCATCAACATTGCTTAAATTAGCAGCCTCAAGCTGAGCACAAACCTCGCGTGTATTGTTCCCTCCTATTCCAATAACAACAGGAAGCTTTCCATTATTTATTTCCTGAATAAATTCAAGACTTGCCTTTTTCTCATCAGCAGAAAGCGTCACCGACTCACCTGTTGTACCGTGTACAACTAAATAATCCGTACCACCGTTTAATTGCAGCTCAATGAGTCTTTGTAAACCCGCGTAATCAATATTTCCGTTTTCACTAAAAGGTGTTACCAAGGCTACGCCTAGTCCTTTAAATTTACTCATGTCTTGAAATTTTCTACTAAAGTAAAGCAGGAAGGTGTAACTGCAAATTAAATTCTCAATTTAATCAAACCAGTATATACAATCGATTCAAGAATTAAATTTAGAAGCGTTAATCATGCCGATGTATTTATCCAGCTGCTCCATGTAATGATTCCACCCGTCTTCCTGAACACCGATAAGCAAATCGCACGCCAATTCATTTTCAGCTGTATGCTTCCCAACTTTAAACTTGGCTCTTGAACGCAATAATGTAAATCTCAAGGGCACACAGTTACCTTCAGTCAGATCTAATAATAAATCAAATTTATCCCCAATAAACTTACCTGCAACTTTGGACGTCGGCTTTCCAAACCAATTCAAATCTTTTTTAAAAATATAATCTTGATCCAATCCATGACTTAAATAAGTTGCAGGCGACTTCTCATCCAAATAACCAAGCGCGAAAATTCGCTTTTGACCATACCTCTTTTTAATTTCTTTCATGTACCACTTAATGTGCTTAAGCGATCTTTCGTCATCAATTTTATACAATATTCCAATAGAAGATGCAGCGATCCAATTGCAAGAATGCACATCACGCTTTCTTGCCACCTCTTTTTTAAGCTGGTAATTGCCTACTGCTATTTGTATTTTATTAATCAAACCCATCACGTAATCATTAACAAATACTCCGCTTCCGTTATTAATTTGACACCCAACTTCTCAGCTTTGGCTAATTTGCTTGGCCCGATTTTATCTCCAGCAATTAAGAAATTTGTTTTCCCCGATACAGAGCTAGCCAATTTACCTCCATTTATGGAAATAGACTTTTTTAATTCCTCTCTTGAAAGAGTGTGAAAAACACCTGAAACAACAAATACTAACCCCCCTAATTTATCGGTCATTTCATTAAGATGTTCTTCATCAATCTTAAATTGCAGACCGTGTTCTATCAAGCGATCGATTAACACTCGGTTTTCCTCTAAATGGAAAAAATCAATGATACTGGAAGCAATTCTATCTCCA
>JABJPZ010000143.1 GCA_018663635.1 Crocinitomicaceae bacterium | reverse complement strand
GCAGCTACGGAAAGTCCAATCGAACCACAAACTTGAGCTATTTCATCAATAACGGTGATGTACTCGTCATAGCCAAAACCTGAGCCACCGTATTCTGTCGGAACGAGAACACCCATCAATCCCAACTCTCCGAGTTTTTTAAAAAGTGGCACAGGAAATTCTTGTGATTCATCCCATTTCATAAAATGAGGTCTGATTTCCTTTTCTGAGAAATCTCGCACCATTTGCGCGATCATTTTTTGATTTTCACTATAAGAAAAATCCATTTTCTTTAAATTAAATTAATATTCTTTTATTGAAAAAATATTCTTGCTGTATGTGCTCAAAGCTTCTTTTCCACCTAAAAAATTAAGCCCTATAAGAAAACTAAAACCAGCAATCTTTCCACCTTCCATTTTCACCAATTCTGCCGCAGCTTTTGCTGTTCCGCCAGTTGCAAGAAGATCATCATGGACTAAAACATTCCAATTGTTTTGAATCGTATTCTGATGCATTTCTATAGTGGCACTACCATATTCCAGGTCGTACGCATAACTAACGGTTTTGTAAGGTAACTTTCCTTTCTTTCTAATCGGAATAAATGGGACTTCCAGCTCAAGCGCTAGTGGTAAACCAAATAAGAAGCCTCTGCTTTCTATGCCAACGACTGCATCTATATTCAGGTCTGACGCACTATCACGAAGCACTTCAACCAGGTCTCTACACAATGAAGGATTTTCAAGTACTGGAGTAATGTCCTTAAACATTATACCAGGTTTTGGAAAATCAACAATGGTTCGCAACTCTTTATTTAAACGGTCTCCAATATTCATTCAACAGGCCTTAAATAAGGCTGCAATTTTACATATAAATTTACTGAAATCAAATCCATGCTTACTAAGTCTTCTGTTAAAAGAAAGGAACCGACAGTTTCTCTCATAAAAACAATCGATTCAGCCGTTTGTTCTGAAATATAAGGATGGCTTCCGAGGGTTTGCTGAGAATCAACATTGATATCCAATAGCCGCCAAGACCCTGCTTTTACAAAAATTTGGTTTTTGATCTTTTCAAAAGTTTCGTCATTTAATCCGTAGGTTTCTGATAACTGCTGCTTCGAACAAAACCCGCCCAATGCTCTTCGGAATTTTAATATTTTATTCGCCCTGTATGAACCAATACCAGGAAGTTTCAACAGCTCGGTAGAATCACACGAATTAATGTTCAACTTTCTTAATGAATGATTCTTTTTTTGATGTTTAATAATGTGAATAAAATCTTTGATTTGATCGTATTTAATCGTATCCACCACATAAAGCTTTAACAAATCCTCCGGATTATTAAATCGTCCTGCTTTCGATCTGTAATTAATTATTGATGCTGCTTGCTTTTGGGTAAATCCGAGTTTCTCCCATCCACTCTGATCCAATTTATTGGGGTCAAAATTTTGTAATAACAAACCTGAACCATCATCCACTATGACCGAATCCTTTGAGGGTTCGAGAAGAGATTTGAGGTCTACAAATTTGAACTGATCGGTATTATTGGAAAAATTACTTCTGTAGCCAAGAAATGACATTACCACCAAAATCAACAGCAAAAGAACTATTAGCCCGTTTCTCTCAAAAGAGGAATACGTAAGATAGTTTCGAATTCTATCAAGCATCTGAATAATTTGAACAAATTGATTATAAAATTAACTAATCTAAGGGCTACTACTTTTTAGATTTCATTGCCTTTATCTTTGCTTTATATGTTTTGAGTTCTTTAGAAACTACAGGCGTCAGAATAACTAAACCAATAATATTGGGGACTAGCATGGCAAATATCATAGCGTCGGAGAAATCAATAACGGACCCGAGACTTGCTGCTGATCCAATTATAACGAAACAACAAAACATCCCTTTATATATATATTCTGCCCATTTCTTTCTCCCGAACAAAAAAGTCCAGGCCTGGTATCCGTAGTAAGACCAAGAAATCATAGTAGAGAAAGCGAACAAAACAACAGCCCCAGTTAAAATCCATGGGAACCATGAAATAGAGGATGCAAACGCTAGAGAAGTAACTTCTACCCCTTGCGTAACTTTCGTTCCGTACTCAAATAATTTTTGTCCCGTTTCTGCTTCAATATGAATATTTGATATTACAAGTACCAATGCTGTCATCGTACAAACCAGTACAGTATCAATAAATGGTTCCAGGAGAGCAACAAGTCCTTCACTTGCAGGATTTTTAGTCTTAACTGCAGCATGGGCGATAGATGCAGAACCAACTCCAGCTTCGTTCGAGAATGCTGCTCGTCTAAATCCTTGAATTAATACACCAATGACGCCACCAGCTACTCCTTCCCAACCGAAAGCACCTGCAAATATTTGAGAAAATGCTTTTGGAATTTCAGCATAATTTATCCCAAGGATAACCAAAGCTGCTCCAACATAAATGACTACCATGAATGGTACAATTTTATCAGTCACATTTGCTATTTTCTTAATCCCACCAATAATTACGACCCCAACAAGGATCGCCATAATTATTCCAAAAATCCATCCCATTCCAGATAGAGGTGAAACTTTGGCCTCACTCTTAAACTCATCAATAGACATTATTTTCTCAGCACCAGAATTCTCTGAAGATAGTATCACATTTCCATTTTCAATAGAATTAACAGTGTATGGAGAAGCTAATCCAGTAATGATGACTCTTTTGTCAATCACATCAGTAAGTTCGTCGTACTGCGTAATCTCAGATTGACTAAATGATTCCACTTGAACGAATGCTTGATTAGCCTGAAACATGTTTCCACCACCAAAAGAACCACCGATACACATTACTGCGAACAGAATAGCCAATATTCTTCCTAACCATTTCATTTTTCTTTCAGCTAGGCCTTTTTTCAGGTAGTACATTGGCCCACCATATATCACACCATTCTCATCGACCTCCCTAAACTTAACGCCGAGAGTACATTCAACAAATTTGGTCGCCATACCGATTATTCCGGCTATAATCATCCAAAATGTCGCTCCTGGCCCACCAATGGATATAGCTACAGCAACCCCAGCGATGTTTCCTAAACCAACAGTCGCAGACAAAGCAGCAGTTAAAGCTTGAAAGTGAGACACCTCTCCCTCTCCTTCTACATCACTTTTTTCAACACGAATAGTGTCCACAAGATCTCCATCTACAGCATGTGCTGATTCAACAGCAGCTTCAGGAGTTCCAAATTCTTCCAGATCGTCATACTTACCCCTAACTACTCCTATCGCAGTAAAAAACCCTGTAAAATTAATTAGCTTAAAATAAATGGTAAAATATACAGCAGCACCAACTAATACTATTAGTACCCAAGGAATACTCAATCCGCCTCCCAAAGGAATTTCAGCAAAGATTAATTCAACAAACCAACTTGTATACTCTCCAAATTTTGCATCAATTTTTTGATCTATTCCTATTTCTTCAATTGCTTCCTGAGCAAATAATAAAATCGGAGCAATAAATGTTAGTACTACTAAAAATAATTTCTTCATAATTGTTATTTACTTGCCAATTGTTGATTTAATAACTTGAGTCCTTCTATGAATGATTTTGGTTTATATCCTAATTTATTTATTGCTTTACTAATATTAAAACCTGTCCTTGGTGGTCGTTTCGCAGCTTGCCCAAGTGTATTCGATTTTATTGGATTTATCATTGAAGTGTCTAATTTAAAGAATTCTCCGACTTTAAAAACCAATTCGAGAATACTCATCGTTTCTTTGCCAGACAAATGATAAATACCTAGTGCATTTTGAGCAGCAATCCTGATGCAACCGTCAGCAAGGTCATCAGCCCAGGTAGGCGATCGAAATTGATCATCAACCACGTTTATTGGCTCTCCCTTTTCCAGCGCTTCTTTAGCCCAAAGCACGACATTACTCCTGCTCATCCCTTCTGTATATCCATACAGTATTATTGTCCTGGCTATTGACCATTTCTTTAAATTACTTTTCTGAATAATTTTTTCAGCAGCCCATTTAGATTCCCCATAATAGCTAATTGGATTGGGTTGTGCACTTTCATCATATGGTCCATCCTCACCATCAAAAACAAAATCAGTAGATAATTGAATAAGATGAGCATTGATATCCGCACATGCTTCAACTAAGTGCTTTACTGCCATCACATTCAATTCCCAACATGCCTCCTTACTTGATTCACAAGCATCAACATTAGTCATGGCCGCTGTATTAATTACAACATCTGGTTTTAATGATTGAAACAATTTCTTAACCTCAAAGGGTCTAGTAATGTCAAGTGAATGATAATTTCGAATAGGCAGCTCCTCGTTGCGATTAGCCCCCAAAGAAGTTGCTATTAAATTAAATATTTCGGTGTCTTTAAGCTGGGAAATCAACTTTTGACCTAAAAGACCGTTAGAACCAGTGATTAGAATAGTTTTTCTGCCCATTTAATTTGAAATGCCAAAAACACTATTAAGCTCCATAATTTGCTCCGGCTTTCCAAGTACAATTAAAATACTACCTGGCACAATTTCCGTATCACCATCCGGATTGATTATATAGTTGGCCGAGGGATCTTTGAATCCAATAATATTACAGCCCGTTTTATACTTTGCATTTAAATCAGCAATAGTATTGAATTTTGAATCCGCAGGTAAATTATCAAATGAAACAGCCTCTAAGGTTACATCTGACTCTCCTTGAATACTAATATTGTCTAAAAATTCAATGACATCAGGCGTTACTACGAGAGACGCCATGTGCGATCCACCAAGAGAATCTGGCATAATTACGTTGTTAGCTCCCGCTATTTTTAATTTTCTCACGGTCGATGCGTTTGAAGCCCTGGAAATAATGGTCAATTTCTTATTGGTTTCACGAGCTGTGAGTACTACAAATAAATTATCAGAATCCGAAGGCAAAGTAGTTATTATTGCACTTGCCCGTTCAATACCAGCTTGTAACAAATCTTCATCTTTTATTGCATTACCACTTAAATACGGGAATTTTTTCTCCAGCTCAAATTTTTCAATAATCGCTTCGTCCTTTTCAATTACAACGAAACTCATTTTATAAGCGAGTAATTGAGAAACGGCTTGGGTTCCAACTCGACCATAACCACAAACGACAACGTGACCACTCAATTTTTCCAGACTTTTTATCATTCTATAATCTTTAAAATACTTCTTATATTCTCCGCCAACCAGATAAGAAGTTATTGATGTCAACGCGTAAGCAAATGTACCAAAACTTGTTATGATAAGGAAGGCCGTAAATATTCTGCCAAGATCAGACAATTCTCCAACTTCATTGAACCCAACCGTCGATACGGTCAGTATCGTCATATAGAAGGCATCTAAGAGTGTAAAATCATCTTCAATTATCAGAAACCCAACAGTGCCAAGCACTAAGATTAGCACCAATAAAAATAAGGCGTAAAAAATTTTATTAAATAATCGAAAATTAAAAAGCATACCGCCACCTATAGATCCCAAATGCTTTTCCTCCGTCGTTTAAATTTAAAAAACTTTTTATGGTCCAAAATAAATGCCATAATTAAATAAATAACAATGGGTGAACCCAATGTCAGGAAAGACAGATAAATAAAAAATATTCTGATGTTACCAACACTTATACCTAATTTTTTTCCCCACCATTCGCATACTCCGAATGCACGTTTTTCAAAATAGGATAGAATATTTCTAATCATTTTTATCAAAAAAAATTTCAAAATTAAAACGCAATTTAAACATTTTTTAGATGTCTAACGAGTACTGAAATAGTCTATATCAGATTGGAATTTCTCAGCTCCTGCTCCATTTGACTCTGTATAGCAAGCGCACTTTTACGAGCAGCCTGAACAAAATTTTCGTCATTAGACGCATACAATATACCGCGAGATGAATTCACAAGTAATCCACAGGTAGCATTAATCCCGTATTTTACCACTTCAGATAAATTTCCACCTTGAGCCCCTACACCTGGAATTAGCAAGAAGGAGTCCGGGACAATTTCGCGTACTTTGCCTAAAGAATCCGCCTTTGTTGCACCAATCACATACATCAAATTATCGGCATCTCCCCAATCTTTTGACCTTTCTAAAACTTTTTCAAAAAGCTTTTGACCTTCAGCATTTTCAAATAATTGAAAATCCTTACTGCCATCATTGGAGGTTAACGCCAAAAGAATAGCCCACTTGTCTCTGAATTTTAAAAACGGTTCTACAGAGTCCGCACCCATATAAGGTGCAATGGTTACTGAATCAAAATTAAACGTATCAAAAAATGTTTTCGCATAATAGCTAGAAGTATTTCCAATATCTCCTCGTTTAGCATCGGCTATCGTGAATATATTGGAAGGGATATGGTTTAAGGTTTTTTCTAATGTGTCCCAACCTTTTGAACCCAACATTTCATAAAAAGCAATATTGGGTTTATAAGCGACACAAAGATCTTTAGTTGCATCAATAATTCGCTTGTTGAATTCTAAAACTGGGTCATCGAACTCCATCAAATGAGTTGGAATTTTTGACAAATCCGGATCCAATCCAACGCATAGGAACGAGCGTTTCTTTTTTATCTCTTGAAATAATTGCTCTTTTGTCATTGATTATTCCTCTTCACCTTTAAGTTTCTCCGCGTTTTCCGCCATTTTCAGTGCATCAATCATTTCTTGTACATCTCCATTCATGAAATTCGCCAAATTATAAATGGTTTTATTTATTCTATGGTCAGTAATTCTGCCCTGCGGATAATTGTATGTTCTGATTTTTGCTGATCTATCGCCCGATGAAACAAGGGATCTTCTATGCTCAGCTCTTTCCTGCTGAGCCTTTTCAAGTTCTACTTGATACATTTTAGAACGAAGCATAGTTAGTGCTTTTTCAAAATTTTTGTGCTGAGATCTTCCGTCTTGACATTCCGACACAATGCCGGTTGGAATATGTGTCAACCGAACTGCAGATTCAGTTTTATTTACATGTTGCCCACCAGCTCCAGATGCGCGATAAGTGTCTCTGCGAACATCAGCCATGTTAATGTCTATATCTACATCTTCCGCCTCTGGCATAACAGCTACTGTAATTGCAGAAGTGTGCACTCTACCTTGAGACTCCGTTTCAGGAACACGCTGAACACGATGAACTCCTGATTCAAATTTAAGAATACCAAAAACTCCCTCTCCCTTGATAGACAATACTATCTCTTTGTAACCCTTGACACTTCCTTCATTAGAATTGATTAATTCAATATTCCAACCAATATTTTTAAAGTACATGGTATACATACGATATATGTCTTCAACAAATATACATGCTTCATCACCACCTGTTCCCGCACGAATTTCAATGATAACATCCTTATCATCTTCCGGAGACTTAGGAATTAGGAGGACTTTAATCTCTTCGTCCATCTCGTTTTTACGAATTTCAAGCTCCTCCAATTCGCTTTTAGCCATCTCCTTAAATTCATTATCGGACTCTGTTTTTAGAATTTCTTTGGAAGATTCAATGTTTTCAATAATATTTTTGTACTCATTATAAGCCTCCACTATCGGCTCCAGCTCCTTATAT
>JABJPZ010000012.1 GCA_018663635.1 Crocinitomicaceae bacterium | reverse complement strand
CCATCGGTCAATATGAGCTGGAAGATGGGGAGCAATAATATTCGATATACTATCAATTATTTTAAAGCATCGAGTGGGAGAGAGGTAAGTATTCAGCAATTCAGCATAGCGATTAGTAAAATCAGTTTGATAGTTTTTATTAGTTATTACAGCGTTAAATATTTTAGTAATCATGGATTCCTTATGCAGTTGCATAAATTCAAACATGTTGTCTTCGGGGTGTTGAAAGCCAGCGTCAATGTCAATCAGTACAAGCCTCCATTTACCTTTACCTTTTTCTTTCCAAAAAGTAATGTTGTTGTTCTGTAATAACCAGTCTTGATTACTGAAGAAGGTTTCACAAATGACGTAGTCGGTAAAATTAGAGAGGTCTATGAGTTTTCCAAAAGAAGATAGATTTTCATCAAGACTCATCATGTGGGAATCAATAAAATCAAATAATTCTTGAAATTCAGCCTGATTGTAATTGCCTGGAATCAGAATGCTGTCTTCGTTACAATTAAAATGTTCGGACAGGTATTTTTCATCAACTCGTTCTCGAATCATGTGAAGTCCCCAATATTCTCCATTAATATAGGTGCGAGAAAAGCCATAATCCATGATTTCGAGGTCTAATGGTCTCGAAAGTTCATGTGCAACTACGTCGTTTATCAATCTGGAGCTGTGACCACTGTATAAGGACCTCAGCAGGATTCTTTTGTGTTTCTTTTTAGAGTTATTGTTAAACTTATATTTAATGCTTTTTGACCCATATTTATTTCTTGCATATAGTCTAAAAGATTTTTGTGGAGCTGAACCCGTTTTCAAACCATGTATTCGTACGCCTAAATTTTTGTCTTGTTTGGTTTTTCCTTTACGTAAAAATGTCCAATGAATTTCTTTTTCCCAATTGTGTCCCTTTTTATGGTAATTCCCGGTCCAAACTGAGTTATTTGGCTCTGCATGTATTCCGGGCACACTAATTCCAACGGTGTCGTTGTAGAAATCGTTGACGTTTATAAATAAGGAGGATGTGGGAAAGTTATCCCAATTTTCTTCGAAGAAAAAGGTGCGATAATGCATGTCGGTTATGCGTTGATTATCCTTGTAGCCTGCAACTTTAATGGCAATGGCGCGATCGTAATGACCAGGTGGTTTCCAGGTATGCCATTCAACGTTGTTACTTGTATTAGGAATTGCCGTGGTAGGTTTGAGTGCTATTTTTTCTTTAGGAATTAGTGCATTAGAAATGATGAGTTGATTTTTTAAGATTTCACCTGTACTTGGATCCGACCCGTCTAATGAGTATTTTATTTCTGAACAATTGGGACAAGTCGCGATAAGTGTAAATATTTCTCCGTGATATCCATTTTTATGCGACAAGGTCATTTCTTGTCCCAAGAAATTCCCTGCATTTAAAATAAATAAACTGTAGAAAATATTTCTTATAGTATTAATCGTAGTCACGTTATTTTAACGCCATTTTTAACCCTTCTTTCAGAGGTAATAAGTACAACATCAGCTTGCTCTTGAACACCAAGAACAAGACACTCACTCATGAAAGGTCCAATTTGCTTATTCGGGAAATTCACCACAGCAATAATTTGAGTACCAATTAAATCTTTAGGTTGATACAATGAAGTGATTTGTGCAGAACTCTTTTTGATTCCTAGCTCGCCAAAGTCGATTAGCAGTTTATAAGCTGGATTTCTCGCTTCTTTAAATTCTTCAATTGCTGTAATCGTGCCAGTTCTTAAATCAATTTTAGTGAAATCATCCCAATTAATTGTTTCCATATTTTGAATGTATGTATTCTGTAGAACATAAAAAAATTGGTTCTCGGGCAGCAGGAATTAATGGTCGCAAGTTCATTGAGCTATCGAACACAAAAAAAAAGGGAGCTAAAAGCTCCCTTCACACTAAAAATAAATTGAATTATTTAACAGCATCCACAATCGCTTTAAATGCTTCTGGATTGTTAAGTGCTAAATCAGCAAGTACTTTTCTGTTCAAGGTAATGCCTTTGTCGGCTACTTTACCCATAAAAACGGAATAAGACATTCCGTGTTCTCTTGCTGCTGCGTTAATACGTTGTACCCACAGTGAACGGAAGTTTCTTTTCTTCTGCTTTCTATCTCTGTAAGCATAAGTCAGACCTTTTTCAACTGCATTTTTTGCTACAGTATGAACGTTCTTTCTCCTTCCGTAATAACCTTTGGCCTGCTTAATTACCTTTTTTCTTCTGGCTTTAGCGGCAACTGAATTTGTTGATTTTGGCATTTCTAATTGTTTTTTGGTAGTTAGTGTTCCAACCTCTTCGGAAACTTACAGGACTAAATACCGGGTTTAACATTGTCTCTCTAGGTTTGAGACTGAACCATTAATTGTCTGAAAAAAATAAAGAATTAAGCGCATAGCTGAAGTTTGATGCTTTTCACATCAGACTTGTGCACTAAGGTCGCCTTGGTAAGATTTCTCTTGCGTTTAGTCGACTTTTTCGTCAAGATGTGACTCTTGTACGCGTGTTTTCTTTTGATTTTACCAGAGCCAGTGAACTTGAATCTCTTCTTCGCACTAGCATTTGTTTTCATTTTAGGCATTATTCAAAAATATAATTAATTAACATTACTTCTTTTTCAAAGGTTGAATCATCATAATCATCTTTTTACCTTCGAGTTTTGGCATTTGCTCAACAAGACCGATTTCTACCAGCTCCTGTGCAAATTTAAGTAAGAGAATTTCTCCTCTTTCTTTAAAAACAATGGTTCTTCCTTTAAAGAACACATATGCTTTCACTTTACTACCATCTGCCAAAAACTTTTTCGCATGATTCAATTTAAAATTGAAATCATGATCATCTGTATTAGGTCCAAATCGTATTTCTTTAACTACAACTTTTACCTGTTTAGATTTTAGTTCTTTCTGTTTCTTTTTTTGTTCATAAAGAAACTTTTTGTAATCAATAATCTTACAAACGGGAGGTACAGCTTTGGGAGATATTTCTACCAAATCTAAACCCTGGTTATCTGCTAACTCAATGGCTTCTTGAATCGGATAAACCCCAGGTTCTATTCCTTCACCAACAACACGCACTTCCGAAGAATAAATCTTGTCGTTTATTCTGTGAGCGTCTTCTTTTTTTACTATTCTACGGCCTCTGCCTCTTCTAACTGCTATGGCTAATCCTCCCTTTAATGATTATTATTAATTTTCTTTAGATTTCTCTAAAATTGGTTTTTTTGAGTTCAATTCAGTTGCAATTAAATCATTCATCAAATTTGCGAACGCTTCAATTGTCATTGAGCCCAAATCTCCCTCTCCTTGTTTTCTAACGGAAACAAGATTTTCAGAAACTTCGTTTTCTCCAATTATGAGCATAAAAGGTATTTTTTTAAGCTCATTATCTCGAATTTTCTTTCCAATCTTTTCGTTCCGATCGTCAACAAGGCTGCGAATATCGTACTTTTTTAATAAACTAGAAACATTTTTAGTATAATCATTGTACTTCTCACTAAGCGGAAGAATGGCAACCTGTTCAGGATTAAGCCATAATGGGAACTTTCCGGCACAATGCTCTATTAGCAAGGCTACAAATCTTTCTAACGATCCAAAAGGTGCTCTGTGAATCATTACAGGACGGTGCTTAGCATTATCAGAACCTATATACTCTAATTCGAAACGGTCAGGAAGGTTATAATCCACTTGTATTGTGCCTAGCTGCCAGCTTCTACCCAAAGCATCTTTTATCATAAAGTCCAATTTAGGACCGTAAAAAGCAGCCTCTCCGTATTCAATTACAGCAGGTAACCCTTTTGCAGCGGTGGCATTTATAATTGCTTGCTCTGCTTTTTTCCAATTCTCTTCCGTTCCAATATATTTTGAGCGGTCTGTTTTATCTCTTAATGAAATTTGCGCGGTAAAATCATTAAAATCTAATGCACTTAGGACGTATAATACAAGGTCTATTACTTTTTTGAATTCTTCTTCAACCTGGTCGGCTCTGCAGAAAAGATGGGCGTCATCTTGAGTAAAACCTCGAACTCTTGTGAGTCCATGTAGTTCGCCACTTTGTTCATATCGATATACGGTGCCAAACTCGGCAAGCCGTATAGGTAAATCTTTGTATGATCTGGGTCTTGATTTGTAAATTTCGCAGTGATGTGGGCAATTCATGGGTTTCAACATGAATTCTTCTCCATCGGCAGGGGTATTTATGGGTTGAAATGAATCTTCTCCATACTTGGCGTAGTGTCCAGAGGTTATGTACAAATCTTTGTGCCCGATATGTGGTGTAATTACTTGCTCGTAACCTGCTTCAATTTGTGCCTTCTTCATGAAGTCTTCAAGCCTTGATCTTAAAGCTGCTCCTTTAGGCAGCCACAAAGGAAGTCCTTGCCCAACTCGCTGTGAAAAAGTAAATAGATTGAGCTCCTTTCCCAGCTTTCGGTGATCTCTTTTTTTTGCTTCTTCCAGAAGAGTCAAGTATTCTTTCAGCTCTTTGGCTTTTGGAAAGGTGATGCCGTAAATCCGAGTAAGTTGTTTGTTTTTTTCGTCACCCCTCCAATAGGCTCCAGCAATATTCATCAGTTTAACGGCTTTGATGTAACCCGTATGCGGCAAATGCGGACCTCTACACAGATCAGTGAAGTTGCCTTGTGTATATAACGTGATGCTCCCGTCCTCGAGGTCTTCTAATAATTCTAGTTTGTAAGGATCACTTTTTTGAGTGAAATGTGCTATTGCATCGGCTTTTGAAATTTCCTGTCTTTGAAAGACATTTTTTTCACGAGCAAGCTCGAGCATTTTATCTTCAATCTTTGTGAAATCTTTGTCTGATATTTCATGTGGGCCAAGATCTACATCGTAATAGAATCCGTTTTCTACTGGAGGACCTATGGCTAATTTAATGTCCGGATAGAAAAATTCTAGCGCTTCAGCCATAAGATGTGCAGATGAATGCCACATAGTAGCCTTTCCCTTAGTATCTTTCCACGTCAAAAGATTGATTTCTGAATCAATGGTAAGCGGACGGTGCGCATCCCACACTTCACCATTTACCTCAGCAGAATAAACATTTCTGGCCAAGCCTTCGCTTATGCTCGATGCAACATCAAAAGATGTGACTCCGCTTTCAAATTCTTTAATAGAACCGTCAGGTAGGGTAACTTTAATCATGAATAATACATATTAAGCCGTCAAATATAAAACAAAGGAAACAACAGTGAATTATTTTTATAGTTGTTTTGAAATTGATTTTCAAATAAATAAGGTCAATAATGGTCCGCCAAATAGTACTTGTCGAAACTAAATTAGCAGCGGTGCATTCATATTCAACTCAAAACACAAATTGATAAAAGGATTGATTTACAGATTTTACTTATATCCTAGATTTTCATAACCAGAGGCAAAAACAATGGCTCCTCTTTTTACTACAACCTTTCTTCTCCCAGTATCTGGGTCTTCCTCAAATTCTTCGTCTATTGCGGGAATGGTGTAATCAACATAAACCTTGGAAAGCAGTATTTTTTCTAATTCGTAATCACTTAACCCTTTTTCTTTGTAGTGATTCCTCATGTTTTCCAATAATTTTTCAGAAGTAAATTCGAATGAGCCACCACTGACAGATTTTTTCTCAAAGATTAAAATACGGTTGTTGTAGCTAGCAGGTTTATTGTAGACGCTAACTTGAATAGGCTCAACTGTAACTCCGTCCGCATTGAATGTGAATTTATAATCCGAATTTAATATCAGCGCGACCTCTACTTCTTTCATGGTATTGTACGGCTTGTAATTGAAATAGGTTGTTCGCCCAAAAGAATATCGAAATGGTTTGAGCGCTGCTTTGCAAGCCTGACGGTAACCGGCAACCTGCGATTTGAATTCTGAAGCAGCATCCATTCCGCCTTTAGAAGATTTTTTTTTCTTGTCCTCTTTCTGGTCGGGAGCAAATGAAACCAATAGACCCATAAAAGCCAGGCCAGCTAATAACTTGATGTACGATTTGTATCTTTTCATATTATTCAATCATATCGTTTCTTAATGCAACAATTAATTCTGAAATTTCTTTTAATTCAGCCTTAGTCATTTGCAATCTGCCAAGGTCTACGTCTTCATCAGTTAGATTCTTAACACTTTCGCAATTCTGGTATGCGTTCACAATTTCAAGAATACCGTTCCTGATGTATATAATTTCAGGGTCCTGATCTTCAATTACTTCAAGACCAGTAGCAATTCTATTTCCAAACTCTATTTGACTGGCCAACTGTTGTACGACGTTCCCAGAATCTTGTTCCATAATCGTTAAAGAACCTAAATACATGCCTTCAATCCAGGCACCAGCAAAATAAACTACTTCAAGATCGTCTTTGCCGTTTAATTCAATGTATTCAATGGTATTCATTTGAATTTCAGTGAGAATCATGATAATTGAATCAGTATTGCTAATATTTTCCTTAAACTTCGTCATTGCAGTTTCTTCGAAAATATTACTCATGCCAATTTCGTTTGCTAAGTACTCCGTTGCTTCTAAATAGCCCTTCGCATCTGATATTTGGTCATTAACAACACAAGTAGCAAGATCAGCAGCATATACTCCAAAATTTAAAGATTTTTTGAGTTTGGTCTGGTATAGATCTTTGTTACTCACAGGATTTAGAATAGTTTGATCATAGACTAATCCTGCTTGTTTAAAAAAAGCGGCAATTTCAAGTGGCGAAGGTGGAGCAAAAGCAAAATCGCTGCTCTCTTCAATGATCACATTTTCGGTGATTTGTTCATCAACAACTGGGGTTTCGTCTTGATGTTGAGAAGCTTCGTCTTTACCACAGGCAAAAAAGAAAATTACTACACCAAGAAGCAAGACATTTATATTCTTCATTGTATTCATTTTAATTGCAACTCCATCCACAATACGCAAATGATTGAGTTTTGTTAGCTTAAAATAGGATTAATCTTTAAATACTTCAATTTCCTGACTCTTTTTAACCAAGTCTGTGAACTTGCCTTTGTACCTTGTTGCACGAACCAAATGGTTGTCAATCCAGTGGTAATTGCCGCCTCTAGGTTTGCACATTAATAGGCCGTGATATTTAAATCCATGCTTGTCTAGCCATTTTGTAGTTACATCGCGGTGTTCTTCTGTTCTTGATGTAAAAAAAGTAATGATGTGACCTTCATCATACCATGAATTTAAATATTCAAGAGCATCTTCAAATGGTTCGCAAGTTGCCATCCTTTCTGGTTCCTCATTAGGAATATCGTCTGTAATCGTTCCGTCTATGTCTATCAGATAATTCTTTACATCTTGAGGTAATAACGGGCTAAGTGCATTCCCGCTGTCATCCTTAATTTCTTCAAGTGAGTGTTTGCTTTTATTCAAGTCAGGATTTTCATTATTACTCTTTTCTACCATAAAATCAATTTTTAAGTCTGTATAACCCCAACATTATAAGGTTCAATTTCTTCATTGTAATTGGCCATTTCAATTCCACATGAAATTAGATTTCTTGTCTCGGCTGGATCAATAATGCCGTCCGTCCATAATCGAGCTGCTGCATAATAGGGAGAAGTTTGTGCATCGTAATTAGCTTTTGTTTCATTGTAAAGGAGTGCTTCTTTTTCAGGTGTTAATTCCTGACCTCTTGATTTGGCCGTAGCTAGTTCGATTTGGACCAGAACCTTCGCTGCTTGAGCTCCTCCCATGACAGCTAATCGTGCTGTAGGCCAAGCAACAATTAACCTTGGATCATATGCTTTTCCGCACATTGCATAGTTTCCCGCACCATAGGAGTTACCTATGATTATGGTAAACTTCGGTACAGTACTCGTACTCATTGCACTAACTAATTTAGCGCCATCTTTGATAATACCGCCATGTTCAGATCTTGAACCTACCATGAAACCTGTAACATCTTGCAGAAAAACCAATGGTATTTTCTTTTGATTACAATTCATTATAAACCGCGCTGCTTTGTCAGCAGAGTCTGAATAAATGACGCCACCAAATTGTACTTCACCATTCTTTGTTTTAACAATTTCTCTTTGGTTGGCTACAATTCCTACCGACCATCCATCTATTCGAGCATAGCAACATACAATTGTTTTTCCGTAAGTCGCTTTGTATTCTGTGAATTTGGAGTCGTCAACCAACCTTTTTATAATTTCCTTCACATTGTACGGTTTTGCGCGGTCATCAGGCATTACTCCGTAGATATCTCTGTCTTTAAAATGAGGCTCAATGGCATCAATTCGATTAAATCCAGCTGTTTTAACAGGTCCAATTTTTTCAATGAGGTCTCTAATAGTGGATAAACATTCATTGTCGTCTTTGCTGTGGTAATCCGTTACTCCTGAAATTTCACAATGGGTAGTCGCACCACCTAAAGTTTCATTGTCAATGTCTTCACCAATTGCAGCTTTAACGAGATATGAGCCCGCTAAAAATATACTACCGGTTTTTTCAACGATTAAAGATTCATCGCTCATTATTGGCAGATATGCACCCCCAGCAACGCAACTGCCCATTACAGCAGCAATTTGGGTTATTCCCTTTGCGCTCATCACGGCATTATTTCTAAAAATACGGCCAAAATTTTCTTTATCGGGAAATATCTCATCCTGCATGGGCAAGAATACACCAGCGCTATCCACTAAATAAATAATTGGAATTTTATTTTCAATGGCAATTTCTTGAGCACGTAAGTTTTTTTTGCCTGTAATTGGAAACCAGGCACCTGCTTTTACCGTGGCATCATTAGCAACAACAATTACGGGTCTTTTATGAATGTATCCAATAACAACAACGACACCACCAGACGGACATCCACCATACTTCTCATACATTTCATAGCCTGCCAAGGCACCAATTTCAATTTGTGTTGAATCCTTATCTAAGAGCGCGTCAATACGTTCCCTAGCTGTTAATTTTCCTTTAGAATGATGTTTGTCGATTTTCTTTTGCCCACCACCAAGATAGATTTCATCTAATTTTCGTTGGAGCTCAGACAGTCTCAGACGCATCTTGTCATCATTTCTGTTGAATTCCATTTCTTTTTTAGTAAACTTCTTCATGTTCTCCGCCATATGCGTGCACTTATAAAACGAAGATAATAATTTAGTGTAGGATGGTTACAGGAAACTGCTACTGTTTGGTCCTTCATTGAATACTAAGTCTAGTATAGACATATTTATTTGAAATCCATGTCGCTCTTCAAAAACTTGAAGATAAGCACGATGTTTAAACTGACGATTAAAATCATCATTCGGTTTGCACTTATTCCTGAAGTCATGAGCATAATTTTTCACAAATTCTGTAGCCCTTATTTCGGGTTTTTCAATACCAAGTATTGGTTTAACAATTTCGTGTGCTTTCTTATTTAATTCCCACAGAGTTTTGGGTTTAAACTCTTTATAGAACGATTCAAATAAATGAGCGTAATGTTCATAAAAGGGTGATGCCTGATAGCTGGAAATAATTCCGCCAAGATGAACTCTTTGCCAATCTTCGGCATAAGAAATTTCCAGATTCTCTATGGGCTCTTTCCTTTGTCGCCTATTAATAGGTACAATTAAATTTTGTTTCGAATTAGCGCTTATAATCGTACAGCGATTACGGTAAGATTGTTTTAGAAAATGTTCATATGGATCAAACGATACTGTTTCTGCTTGGTTATATATCGAGTAGAACGCTATATTCCCAAAATAGACCCTGGGCAGAACGGTAATCATTAATGTGCAGATTGGAAAATTCTACCCCATCGAACACCTTCATGTCCTTTTTCGTTGTCTTTTGAGTACCAAATGAAGGCTGCCTTACCAACTACGTGGTCTTCGGGCACATAGCCCCACATTCTAGAGTCTAAAGAGTTGTGTCTATTGTCTCCCATTAACCAATAGTAATTCATTTTGAACGTATACGTCTCGCTCAGTTCGCCATTAATGTACACCCCATTCGGTGTAATTTCAAAATGATTTTTTTCGTAGGATTCTATTGCTCTTCTATAGAAAATAGCATTGAATTCATTCATTGCAATTTGATCTCCTCTTTTTGGTAAATACCAAGGCCCCATGTTGTCTTCTGTCCAATCTTTGGTAATCAAATTATTTGGGAATATTTGCATGTAATTAAACTTCATGACTTCAGGGTTATTGTAGTATCCTCTTGGTTTCCAATTAACCCAGGTGGTATCTATATAGGTAAGCTTTGAAAATTCGGCAAAGGCTTTCATAGACATCGGAACGCGATAAACACCGCTATTGAACCCTACATCTGAAGGATTAATGTCGTACTCCTCTTTGAATTTGTCTTTTATTCTCCCGTCAAAATTTCGACTTGAAATTACATTATAATTGAATTGTGCATTCTCATCAAGGTAAGCATCAGCACCATTTACAATCAACTTACCATTTACAATTTCCATGGTGTCTCCGGCAATTCCTACACACCGTTTGATGTAATTTTCCTTTTTGTCTGTAGGTCGTTCAATCCAGCCTTCAAATTTAGTTGGGTCTTTTATTCGCTCTCCAAATTGACTGTACGTAAACGTATGTGTCATGGTATTATTATCTAATAGATTTTTTCTTGCTTGTGCATAAAATTCCTCACGGTTTTGCTCAAATTCTTCTGCCGGGCAATTGCATAAATAAAAGGCCTCATCTCTCAAAAACTGATGGTAATTGTGCCCTTGTAATTCGTCACCTCTCTTATTCTTACCTAATAGCGCGGTATCACCAGCAGGGTAATTGAAAACCACAATGTCGTTTCTTTCTACATCGGTGTATCCCGGAACTCTGTGGTAATCCATTCCAAACCAATTCAAGTAAGATTGTGTGTAAGAACCTGGAATGTTGTTGTGAAAAAAGGGAACGGCAAGCGGTGTTTGCGGTAATTTTGGGCCGTAGGCAATTTTGTTTACAAAAAGGTAATCTCCTATAAGTAAATCCTTTTCCATCGAACCTGTCGGAATTGTAAAAGCTTCAAAGAAAAATCCTCTTATTATTCCAGCGGCTACAATAGCAAATAGCAAAGCATCCCCCCATTCTCGAATCAATCCCTTTTCTTTTTTATTCTTCCAAACCAGTGGCCCTGTCCATTTTTGTTTGTCATCATAACTGGCAATAATGACAGAATAGTGAGGCACTAGTAGAGCTATTATCGCATCTTTAAATGTTCTTTTTCCTGTGCAAAAACTAACATTTACATTTAAAATTAACAGCATCAGAAAATTGACGCCAGGCACACACATAAGTAGTATCCACCACCATGGCTTTTCCATTAGTTTTAATAATATCAGTAGGTTATAAACGGGTATATAGCCGTAGACTGGATTTTTATACCCGGCTTTCTTAAATATTTTTGGAAGAGCTGCGAAATAGATTCCTATAAGTAGGTATAGTAAAATATGTGGGATGTCTAATACAAACATTTTAGCTTAGTTTAAGTACGTCTTTCATGGTATAAATACCCGTTTTATTGTGCATAAATTCCGCCGCTATTACGGCGCCTATGGCAAAGCCTTTTCTATTGTGTGCAACATGTTCAATTCTTATTTTATCTATTTCAGATTGATATGTCACTTGATGTGTACCTGGTACATTAGGTTCTCGTAAAGATTGTATGTCAAGGCTTTCTGTGTCATCGGTAAGTTCGGCTGACCATTTTACTTTTCTGGAAAGCACGTCTATGATGCCTTCGCCAATCGTGATAGCAGTTCCACTTGGAGCATCAAGTTTTTCGGTGTGGTGGGTTTCTGTAACTTTCACATCGTATTGTTTTTGATGTTGCATTAACTCGGCTAAACGTGTATTTATTTCTAAAAATATGTTAACGCCTAAACTAAAGTTGGTTGCCGTTAACATGGCACCATTATAATGATTTAGAAGGCCCTTAACCTCTTCATAATTGTGATACCATCCTGTTGTGCCAACAATAACTGGTGTACCTGCTTCAAAGCAATATTGTATGTTGCTCAATGCAGATTCCGGATTAGTAAACTCTATTGCTACGTCTGCGTTACTAACGGATTTGGTATCTAATTCTTCGACACAAGTAGCTCGAAGCACAATTTCGTGTCCCCTTTCCTTCGCAATGGGTTCAATCGCTTTCCCCATTTTTCCATATCCAATTAGAGCAATCTTCATAAGTAGGCCTCAAAAATACAGAAATAGTAACATCTCTAGCTATTTATTATTTCTGCAGCAAGGTTAGGCTAATTCCTACATGTCTCGTTGCATTGAATTCAAATCTAGGAGTAATTCGGAGGGAAAGATTTGTTGAGATATCATGATTGAATAAATGTGCGTCTACACTGGCATCTACAATTTGCAAAATGTAAATGCCCGCGATGGTTACAACCGATAGGTCTCGCCAGCTCTTATATTGGTCGATAGCTGTTCTCAAATTTTCGGTACTGTAATTGGTGTAATTTACGAATGGATTACTTGGATTATTAAGTCTCAAAACGTATTCTTTTTTAAGGCTTTTATAATTAGAGATATTGTCCTTTAAAAAATAACCCGCAGTTCCAAGTCCCGCATAAATGATAGGAACTTTCCATAATCTTCTTCTCCCTTTTATTGATGCATGATTGTAGACTTGTCCAGCTCCGGGCAATATAGAAGATAAAATAGCTGCTTTTCTCGGTGATTTGATTTCCGTATCAACTATCGAATCTTGCGAATACGAGTAATTGAAAAATAGAAGGAGAAAACAGACGGTATAATTCCTAAAGACATTATTCATTCAACAGTTTCATGATGCGATTAAATTCTGAGTCGTTTTTAAAATCTATAACGATTTTCCCTTTCCCTCTATTGTTCATCGCCACTTTAACTTTCGTCTCTAGGACATTCGATAACTGCTGCACTTCTTTTTTTTCTGAACGATTTAGTTCAATCGATTCACTTCTTTTTTTAGGAGAAGTTTTACGCTTAACTAACTCTTCTACTTTTCGAACGGATAAATTATCTGCCAGAATGGATTGTAACGTTTCAAGCTGCTCCGCCTCATTTGAAATGGAAAGCAGAGATCTTGCGTGACCCATGGAAATTTTATTATCTCGCAGGGCAGCTTGAATTTCTAAGGGTAGCTTAAGAAGTCTTAAATAGTTAGAAACCGTTGACCGCTGCTTACCCACTTTGTCACTTAATTGTTCTTGAGTTAACTGACATTCGTCAATTAAGCGCTGAAAACTCAATGAAATTTCAATG
>JABJPZ010000142.1 GCA_018663635.1 Crocinitomicaceae bacterium | reverse complement strand
TCCACTCCCTCCTTTTTGATAATTATCGAGAACAGCCCATAAATCTTTATAGCTCCCATCGTGCATGTAAGGCCCGGTAAGAGCAACATTTCGTAGCGATGGCACTTTAAATTTCCCATGGTCAATGGACTTTAAAGTAATTCTAGCTCTTCCCGTATCCTTGTATACAATGTGCGAACCATTGTTCATGTATTCGTTATTCGTAAAATTGAATCCTTCATGACACGAATAACATTTTGCTTGCTCTCCATAAAACAGTTTCATTCCCCTTTTTGCACTTGCATTGAGTATTGTAGTGTCTAGTTTACCTTTGTCATAATTCGAATTCCCTGAAATTAATGTTCTCATAAAATTAGCCAATGCTCTTGTAATGACGAATGCATCTATACTTCTATCATAGGCTAATCGGGACCACTTTTGATACAGTGAATCTTTAGAAATTCGCAGCGTTAATTCATGCATATTATAATTCATTTCTAAATGATCTTCGATTGGCGCTTTTATTTGCAATTCCAAGCTTGGAATTCCACCATCTTTAAATATTCTTGGTAAATAAGCTACATTATGCAAAGGAGATGCATTTCTTCTCCCTTCCCTTCCATGTGCGCCTATACTTACGTTTATAGTGTCAGAAAATGAACGCGTTGCAAAATGACAGGACGCACAAGAAACTGTTTTATCGGCAGATAAATTTTTGTCATAAAACATTTTCTTTCCTAAAGCAATTCTCTCCTTCGTTGGTAAATTATCCTTAGGATAATCGATAGGTGGAAAATTAGCGGGAATAGAATCTAACGGGAAGCAATTTATCACAAACAGCTCTGATTCCAGTTCCTTACCATCAGAGCAACTCAACAGGAAAAGACACCAGAAACCGAGTATTAGCTTATTCAATTAATGCAAGTTTAGTACCTTATTGAAGTTATTGGCTATTTTCATAGCTAACGGCATGTTATCCATGGTGTGGGTGCTATTTTCAATAGACAAGTCAACGCTATCTATAAAAGCGGAGTAGTCTACACTTAACTGGATAGTTGTTGTGCCGCCATCAGTAACTTCTGAATTTACATGTAAATTATCTCCATCTTTATAGTTGCTATCCATACCGACGTGTAAAGCAAAAGTTTCAAGTGGATCATAACTTCCATTTCCATCAATATCTACTAATCCCTCTAGCACACAAAAAATGTATCCCGATGACCATCCCCAATGCATGCTGGGTGATTGATTCGACAATGCGGAACCCGTTACATAGGTATTTGGATCTAAATGATTAGCAGTAGAGTCAACACCAACACCCCATTGCATATTGTGTAAGGCAGTTGGCGCTATTGTGCCATAGGTTAGCTCAAGCACCTCTGGATCTATTTTAAAATGGGTATTAGTACTCACAATTGGTGTAATATTATCATGTTCAAGAAAACCCGGAACCCTGAGGTACCAGTCTGCTCGTGTAAATTGATAGTTATTGCCGTAATCATCCGTAAAATCAGTATTAAATTCAAACGCCATAGGGCCAACCATATGATGCAAATTCAATTTTATGGTGCCATCTTCAACTGCTTCACAGCTCGGGTTTTCTTTTTTCTTTTTGCAACTTGCGATTAATACAACGACAAGAATGCCTAATAAGATTGCTTTTTTCATAAAGTATATAGTAAATAGATAAACGTATTAATTGTTAAAATAATATAATAGGCCCAACCTCATCCGATTTCCGTTTATAAGGTTAGTACCGTTGATATGTTGTGCGATTGGCAAAAGGTATTCTCCATTTATGCTCCAATTATTATAAAAAATATTTGTTGAAATACGCATGTAATGCGCAGCGAATGACGAGTTCTGCACAATTCTATTTTTGATTTTATCATACATTCCAAATTCACTGTAGTAACCAACAAATGGTAAAATTTTTGCCTTTTTAATTTTAATTATTGAAAACACACCCATTCCAATATTTAATCGATCTCCATATTCAAAACCATCCTTATTTTTTGCATTTGCCTTATAATTAACAGACGTATTTATTCCCCAAAAGTTTGATTTCAAGTAATAATTTACGCCAAATAATGGATCAAAAGTCCCTGAACCTGGTTGCATATCATGATTCAGGAGCTCCTCATTTAACATTAATCTATAGGAGCCTAATGGACTTTTGACTCCAACAGAAAGTGACAACCGATGAGTGCTTGTGGTAGAATCTGATTTTTTCGAATTAATTAAACGATAATTCAATAAAGCTACAGGGTCACCAATACCGTATACATCTGCTACCGTTTGATTGTTAATAGCACGGTAATTATTTCGATACGGGAAGTCAATCAATACATTCAATTTTGGTTTCAAAAACAACTTTGCTCTTACGGAGTACGTTGCGTAAAATTCAACAACTTCCGAATTTGTATAAGAATCTGAGCTTCCATGTTTCATGAGTTGAACTCCTTCTTCATTAAAAGTTCCATACTTCCAACTCCAACGATATAGCAGCTGAACAGAGTGACTGAAATCTTTCGGATTAATACCCAAATATATATTACAATTATCGCATGCACCGACTACTAAATATAGTAGCAGCATGACGGCTAAAAATAGGTGTTTCATTACAGAATTATTTGTGAGATCTAATGGTTAGCTTGATCTGACAAAATCGGGAGGAAATGGATCAGGCTGAGCAGATAGTTCAATCACATTGTACTCTCCAAAAAATCGTATAATTCTATTGAACAGAACTGGCTGAACAACGTATAATTCATCACAAAAAATAAAACTATTGATTTTAATCTGATGATCTGGCACTTTTTTATTACTCGAACGATTTGATTTCTTAAGAAGCTTTGCCAGGTAACATTTGCCATTACATCTTAAAATAGGAACATCCCTATTTTCACAATAGCTCTGTGCAATTTCTTCCTGATTAATTAAAAAATCATAACCTACCGACAATTGATAGGATATCCCTCCTAGCAAGGTGCACATAAAAACAAGAGCTATGCAGCATTTAAACAAAATATCGACTTATTTTTGTTTAGTTCAATATCAATTTGAACGTTCTGTGTATTCCATTTCCAACACTCTTTAACTTTACGACGTATTGCCCGCTGGAATAACGGTCATAATTCAATTGGATCCACCCGTTATTAACTAAGTGTTTGGTTTGAATATCTATGCGCTCTCCAATAATATTATACAACTCAATAGAATAACTACCTTCTTTAATTTCTTTGAATTCAACATTAACTATACCTGAAGCAGGATTTGGATAAAGTCCAATATTTCCTTGCTCTTGCTTTTCAATTCCAAGTGCAGGGCAAGAACTGTATTGAGACATCGCTACCACCGATTTATGTAAATTCAATCTACCTCCAGTTACTGTAGGATTTGAACCTGTTGGGCTTAAAGCAGTAATTTGATCTAATCCGTCATTTAATAAGTAATTGCGAACCGTAAGTGCTAAACCAGAGGGGTTAGCCTTGTAATCGGTAACCATATCTGCACATGCTGCTGACCACATCAAACCTATCGTTCCAGCAACATGCGGAGTCGCCATAGAAGTGCCGCTGGATTGTCCATAATTGTTACTTGGATTCGTCGACAAAATATCTGTACCAGGAGCACCCATATCAATTGTTGTTAAGCCATATCCTGCAAAAGCTAAACCGTCCATTTGTGTAGTATTGGTAACTGAAATAAGAAAATCACTGGGACAAGCCGTAGGAACATCACCAACTGCGTCTATGTCAACCAAGTTATTAGCCGTAGCACCTGCGCTTAAGATTCCATAAGCTCCTAGTGAATCATAAAAGGCACACCACATTGGGTAAGAAGCAGGATCTGCATTGTCTATGCCGAATGAAGAATTGGTAGAGACTACAAACGCACCTTTAGCCCCAGCAGTTAAATCATACTGTGCCCTCATTTCGAGCACATAGCCATAAGCCGCTAAAACAGTAGATTCAAAACCCGAACCTCCATTGGTCGCAACAGGCAAAACATCTACATCCCAATTGACTCCGGTAACTCCTAAATTGTTATTTCCTATTGCCCCTACTGTTCCGGAAACGTGGGTACCGTGTTGTGCTGATGGTAAAGCACCGTCATTTCCACCTGCATCCCAACCGTTAACATCATCAACATATCCGTTGCCATCATCATCAACACCTGCGGAACCCGAAGCCTCTATAGCATTATTGAAAAAATTAATATCGTTATGACCAACGTCAAATCCACCATCAATAACCGCCACTACAATTCGATCTCCTAAGGCTGAAGTGCCTCCTGTTGTTATTGACCAAGCATCACATGCTGAGATATCTGCAGTACCACCACTACCATTTACACCATCATTGTAAAAATTCCATTGCTCGTTAAACCGAATATCGTTAGGACATAAAGTATCCCGCATAGTGACGTTATTGTGATTGAATTGTACAATCTCAACATCTTTACGAATTGCGAACAGATTGATAGCAACTTCTTTTGAAATTGCGTTATCATTGTAGCTCAAGTGCCATATATTAATTCTTTCTGAAATTGGCTTAATAACAGAAATAATTGCCTCAGGTTCAGACCTATTGATTTCGTCCAAAACAACATCAACATCTTTATTAGACTTAAACATCACTAGTAATTCACCAGCTACAATGTTATCTTGAGAAAACATAGGTAAAAGTAATATTGTGCAAATAACCGCGAGTACAATTTTTTTCATAATGGTTTTAATTTGATTTAATAATCATACAAAAATACGCAATACTGCCAAAACAACATAGTATGACGGACACAATTAAATCAGTTTACTTGGAAACCTAATTTGAGGACTATGAAATACAATATAGCAGAGATCAATCCTCCAATTATAACTCTAATATTGTGAACTTTTCACATAATCCTGGAAGACTTTATATCTTTTCAGTTATCCAGAATTAAATCGTTTAAAAATGCTAATTTCAACGCTTCACACATGACCAAAAAAATCAACAACAAGGAATTAGTTATTTATCGAAGTAGCGCCGGTTCTGGAAAAACTTTCACACTAGTGCTTAATTATCTGACCCTTATTTTAGAAAGTCAGAATCCATATAAATTCAGTGAAGTTTTAGCGATTACATTTACGAATAAGGCTGCGAGTGAAATGAAAAATAGGGTATTTGAACACCTACAAGAACTCGCAAAAAATGATTCTAATTCAGAAATAATGTCGATTTATGCGGAGCAACTCAATCTTAGCAAAACACAAATTGCTTCCACAGCAGAAAACAGACTTAGTATCATGCTACATAATTACAGTGATGTAGCAATCATTACCATCGATCGATTTGCCCATAGATTGATTCGTTCTTTTTCCAGAGACCTCAATCTACAGGCTGATTTTGAAATTGAAATGGACTTTCCCAAAGTTCTTAAAGAAGCTATTGACCAGCTCGTGAGTGAAGTTGGCTCACGTGCTGATATAACTCAATTAATCGTTCACTATGCGAAAGATCTTGCTAGCTCGGATAGGTCTTGGAAAGCTCCAAGAAATCTATTTGAAAGTGGGAAACTCATCACTAACGAAGACACGGAGCTCTGGCTGAAAGACATTCAGAAATTAAATATAAAAGAGCTTTTTGAACTACACAATAAGGGTAATAAAAAATGTAGATCGCTTCAAAAAGAAATCGAACAATTAGGAAATGAAGCCATTAAACGAATTGAAGATGCAGCTATTTTAGATTGGATTCCAAGAGGTCAAAAGGGCTGGTATAGTCATTTCAAAAAAGCGAGCGACAGTGACTTTTCAGCTATTCTGAAGCCCTCTAAATCCATAACTAGTGCTTTAGAAGATGGAAAATGGTTGAATAAAAATGCTCCTGAATCATGCATTGCGTCCTTGACAAATATTCAAGATTTTATCACAAATACCTATCATAAAATAAACAAGATTGCCCTTGAGCAACATCGCTACCAGCTCATACGTGAACAAATTATTGGCCTGGGACTATTAAAGGAACTGAAATTGCTTATTGATCAATACAAAATTAAAAACAACGTAGTTCTTATTTCTGATTTTAACAAAACCATATCAGAAATCGTTTTAAAACAACCGACGCCATTTATTTACGAAAGAATTGGAGGTAAGTTTAAACACTATTTTATTGATGAATTTCAAGACACTTCAGTGCAACAATGGCAAAATTTCATTCCTCTTATCGATGATAGTTTAGCTCAGGGATATAAGAATTTACTTGTTGGTGATGCAAAACAAGCTATTTACAGATTTCGTAATGGTGAGGCAAAACAATTCGTTATGCTACCAAAAATCTATAACAAAAAGGACACGGTCATTTTGCAACAGGCAGAACAGACTTTTATCAGACAAATTGACGTCAAAAATCTTGCGAAAAATTACAGGTCAACAGCAACTATTGTCAACTTCAATAATTTGCTCTTTACATACATCAAGTCAATCATGCCTCCTTCTATTTCTGACAATTACGACGAATACGAACAAATACCCGTAAAAAAAGAGTTGGGATATGTGCAAATAAATCTGGAGAAATTAAACCAAAGAAATTTATCTAAGGAAAGGCGAGAATTTGAAGAAAAAGCCACTTTATCTGCAATTAATGATTGCATAAATGACGGCTTTAGGCTTTCAGACTTAACCATTTTAGTTAGAACGAATACGATTGGCCAAGAAATTGCAAACTTTTTATTAAAAACAGGAATTGCCGTAACCTCATCAGATAGTTTGCACATTTTAGAAAACAAAAAAGTACAAGTTTTAATTGCTTTGCTAAAAGTACTGGAGAATATCCACATTCAAAGCGATGTTATGAAAGTACTTGCATTCTTCTGTACATCCAATTTAACCGAAAATGCAAAAAATCTAAACCTGAGAAAAACTGCAGATAAAGGTAAAAATGCCCTTTTAAAAATAATAAACAGCCAATTTAATACTGATATTGAAAAATGGCAAAGTGAACCGTTATACAATAAAGCCAGGTCGATTATTAATGTCCTTTTTAGTCGCTCTGAACAAGATCAATTTGTAGAAAGTTTTATGGAAAATGTTCATCATTTTGTTTCTTCAAAAGGAGAAGACATCAACGCTTTCTTCGATTGGCTCCAAGAAAAAAACCCTTCCATTGATGCTGCAGAAGAAGAAGATGCGGTACAAATCATGACCATTCATAAATCGAAGGGACTTGAATTTAATGTCGTTATACTTCACAAATGCAACTGGGAATTAGGTCCTTCAAGAAGATCAAAAGTTTGGACTTCTATTGAAGCTAACAATGCTAATTATAGTATTCAAATACACCCATCGGAACAGTCATTTCAGTCGTTAAACAAAGTGCAAGAATACGAAGAAGCCTTCTCAAAAGAATATCTTGATGGTCTCAACCTTTTTTATGTTGCTACAACTCGACCTGTTCATCGCCTCTATATAAATGCTTCATCCATTAACAAGAACAATATATCACAAGTTTTATGCGACTTCATTAGCCAAAAGCAAGAAGTGCAGTACCCCATGAATTGGATAATGGGTCAACGAGAAAAGGCGAAAATTGAAAGAAATATAGAAACGTCTGAAGATTTTACTTATGAAAAAAATAAAGTACTAAAGATTGAAGTCACTGGAAAAAATGATTTCGAGGAATTAAACGCAATAAATCAAAAAGCTTGGGGAAAATTGGTTCACTTAGGTCTAGAACTAGTTCATAACAAAGAGGAAATAAAGATGTTTACAGATAAGTTTGTTTTAGTTGGTCAGCTCAAAAAAAAGGATGCGGAATTGCTCAAAAAACAGCTTATAAATACTCTAAATCACCCCGTTCTTAAAAATTGGCTTTGCCAAAGTTTTGACGAAAAAAGAGAAAAAGAAATCATCGATTCTGATGGAAATTCATACCGACCAGACAGAGTAGTGTTTCAATCTGATTCTACCATACTCATTGATTTTAAAACTGGTATACAAAAACAGAAAGATATAGATCAAATCCGTTCTTACAACAAGTTACTTTTAGATTTGGGTTATAGTAACATTAAAAATTACTTATTTTACGTCTCGAAAGCAGAATTAATAAAAGTTTAGCTAATGATAAATGAATTAACAGCAGACAATACGTACAGGCCAAAAGCTACTTATATCCTGGCATTTTGCTGTCTAATGATCACTGGAGGCACATTAATGTTTCAAAATCTAGAATCTATTTTTGGAGCACGTGAACTTGGCGGAATACCACCACTAGCGCGATTAACCGTTCCTTTCCAGCATGGATTTTCTACTATCCCACGAATTGTACACCTTTCCATTATCTTAATTTTATTTCTACTCATAAGCAGACCTGTAGAAAAAATTCTAGGTACAACGCGATTTGTTGCTTTCACTGCAATATGTTGGATTTTTTATGTTCTAACGCATCGATTTCTGGAAATGCAAGGTCATGGCTTCCATCCAATTATATGGACCTACTCCATATTATTATGGTACATATTGGGTGAGGCAAAATATATTAAAACACGTACTTCCTTTCAAGAAAATTACAGATTACTGAAAATTACAATAGTAATTATGTGGGTAGTTGCGCCTGTAATGATGATGTTTATTCCTTTGCATTTTACAAATACTTCGGAAACCTCTCTAATAGAGAGTTTTTGGCTAGGTAATATCTGCCATATCTTAGCTATTTTTCTAGGAGTCGCAGGTATCCTCATTTTCAAAAAAAGAATACGAAAACGAATGATTAATTTTGCTCGAAAGAAAAAACTAACTTATTCGGAATACGACAAGTTCGCTGTGATTAGTTGTTTTCTTATTCCTTTGTTTCTATTGGCTATTTTATTTTACAATCCTCAATAAATGATAAAATGGCATTTTAAAGCTTTTGAAGAATTACAGCTCGAGGAGTTTTATAAAATGATAGCTCTTCGCATTGAAGTATTTATTATCGAACAGGAGTGTCCATACCAAGAACTAGATGGAAAAGACCAGAAAAGCCAGCATGTCATTTGTGAGCAAGATGGTAAAATTCTAGCAACAGCCCGAATCGTTGATCCAGGAATCTCCTATCGAGAGCCCTCCATTGGAAGAGTAGTGATAGCCGAAGCTGCTCGTGGTTCTGGACTTGGACACGAGTTAATGAGGCAAGCTATGGCAGCTTCTGAAAAAATACATGGCTCTGTGTCAATTCGGCTCTCTGCTCAAGAGTATTTAATTAACTATTACAAAAAACATAGATTTGAAGTTGTCTCCGAAGTTTATCTAGAAGACAATATTCCACACGTTGAAATGCTTTTTACTCCAAAAAACGATACGCAATGAAAATAGCTCCTATCTCTTACCTATTTCTTTTTTTAATCATTTTGAGCATTCTTTATTCCTGCTCAACACATTTAAAAGACGATAATCCAATTATAGATAAAGCCTTAAGTGAGCTACAACTAGAATTTGAGTATATGGACACTTCTATCAATCCTAGGTCTGACTTTTATCAATATTGCAACGGGACATGGATGATGGAGAATCCTGTGCCCGACGACAAATCGAAGTACTCAACTTTTAATGTTGTTGATGATAAAATTAAAAAACACCTTCGATTAATTTTACTTGACGTATCTCATAATGGAGATTCTGAAGGGTCTGACGAACAAATTCTTGGAGATTTTTATACCTCTTTTATGGATACTCTGAATAGGAATGATAAAGGAACAGAGCCTTTAGACGAAACAAAACTACTGGAATACGCAGCTTCTATTGAGAATTCCGACGGCATAGTAAATGTGCTCAGCTATCATCACCCTAGAGGCATCAATTCTATTTTCAATTTTAGAATTGATATTGACGAAAAAAACAATTCACAATATGTTGCATATTTATCTCAAGGAGGTCTAGGTCTTCCTAATAAAGGATATTATTTTGATGAAGATGAACGATCTATTACTATAAGAGCTGATTACAAACAACACATTTCTAACGTATTTGATTGGAATGGGGTGTCCTTGAGTGAGGAAGAAGTTGCACGCATTTATGGTATTGAAGAAGCACTCGCTGAAGCATCAAGATCACAAGAAGAAAACAGAGACGATAATGCAAAATACAATCCATACACAGTCAAGGAAATAGCTAATGAAAATCCAACAATTAATTGGCCTAAATATTTTGACAAAATCGGTCTCAAGAATAAAAGTAAAATCATTGTGCAACAGCCTGAGTATTTCAAAAGATTGGGTGAGCTCATAAGAGAAAAACCAATCAACGACTGGTCTTTATACATGCAATGGAGAGTACTTAATGAGTTTGAAACCGCAATGACGACGGAACTTCTAAATGAAAATTTTGATTTCTACTCCAAAACCATGAGAGGTAGAACAACCATGAAAGAAGACTGGGAAAGAGCTATAGCTACGATAACAGGTTCCCCAATAAATGAGCTCTTAGGCAAAAAATTTGTTGAAGTCAAATTTAGTATCGATGATAAAGCAAAAGTGAATGAAATGGTTGATCACATTACAGCTGTTTTTGATGAACGTATCAATGATCTGGACTGGATGAGTGAGCCTACCAAAAATAAGGCGAAAGAAAAGCTCGCATCTTTTGCTAGAAAGCTTGGCTTCCCAGATAAATGGAAATCATATGAAGACCTTCAAATTAATGACTCAAATTATTTAGAAAACATTGTACAATTGTCTCTCTATACATTTAAGGACAAACTAGACAAATTAAATAATGCCATAGACAAGTCGGAATGGCACATGCCACCACATTTAGTAAATGCATACTACAATCCTGTTCTAAATGAAATTGTTTTTCCCGCGGGAATTATGCAAAATCCATTTTTTGATGCTCGATTCGAAGACGCGGTAAACTACGCACGAATGGGGGCAGTTATTGGACACGAACTCACCCATGGTTTTGATGACCAAGGGTCACGTTATGGCGCAGACGGCAACCTAGAGAATTGGTGGACATCCGAAGACAGCATCAAATTCAGTGAAAAAACACAAAAACTAATTGAACAATACAATGAATTTGAAGTGTTAGATGGAGTCTTTATTAATGGTAAGCTGACTTTGGGGGAAAATATTGCAGATTTTGGTGGCCTTACTATTGCCTATTATGCTTATTTAAAATCATTAGAAGGCACAGAGCGTTCGGTTATCAATGGATTCAGCAATGAACAAAGATTTTTTATCGCTTTTGGGCAGGTGTGGAAGAATACGATTAAAGAAGATGAACTAATTACAAGAGTAAAAACCGACTACCACTCACCAGGAAAGTATCGTGTTAATGGTACCCTCTCTAACATGCCTGAGTTTTTTAGTGCATTTAATATTCAAGAAGGTGATGCTATGAGACAACCGAGTGATAAGATCACTAAAATATGGTAGTTAGATACTGAATTTTGTCTCTTTTCAAGAATAAAACTTAGTACAATACTCGAAAAACACGAATAAGTAAACCCATTTTTTATGTCAATTTTCGGATTTAGGAATTTTATTATTCCTAAAATGTGACAAGAACAATCGCAGCACTTTACAAAAGCATAGTGATTCGTTATCTTTGCAGAAGATGAATGAAGAAAACACCCATTTTGAAAACCCCATAGACGACGACTCGATCACAGACCGACCTGACAGCCTTGCTTATCCCCACCACAGGGGCAGTCTGCCTGTCATCCCAACGAAATCAGGTGAAGTTAAAATAAAAGCGTTAGGGGCGATGCATTATCAAACCAATCAGCAGCTTGGACAGATAAAGGAACAAATATCAATGCTTGTCAATCAAGCATCCGAAATTCAGAAAAGGGTTGAAATTTCAGAACAGATCTATGGTGCAGAAATTAAGTTTAAGCCCGAAATTATGCATACTTACCATCTCTACAACAAATCTGCAGAAGAAAGTTTGCTTTCTTTAATTGGCCCAAAACAATGGGGACGAAAAGGGGCCCCCTATGATTTTGTAGCCAGCGTTAAACTTCTGGGAGATCACACCTGGGAAATTGTCTCGTAGTCTTTTTCTGAAATAATTACCCATCTTTTTTCATGGCACACCAACATATCATTCAATAAATTTCGATCAACAAAATTGGTAACGGTATGCGAGTATTTTACAGTTTTTTGACCAATTAATTGAATTTCATCAAAAGCATCGCGACTCAAAATTTTGAAATAGGATTGATTATTTGAGTACTTTCTATATACAGGAAATTTCACTACTCTAATTTAAATAAACATTCCATTACAAAAGAGTAGATTAGTAACGTTATTTGACATATTTATATATAATTTCACTCTATTAAAATTCACTTTTTAATCTGAAAAAATTGTTTACATTTTAAAATACCTATAAATAATGACTGGAAAAGAGCATTTCGACGAAGGCTTAAGAAGATTGGCAGAATGCAAGTATAAAGTAGCTCTTAAGGCTTTTGACAAGGCCATAGAAATAGAAGATGAAAATGCTGACTTTCATTCGGAAAGAGGTGTTACGTTGTTTCACCTTTCCAGAAAAAAAGATGCCCTTTTAGCCTTGAACAAGGCACTCAAGCTAGAACCCAACAATCCATATAGATATTCGAGTAGAGCATTCATAAAAGATGCAATGGGTGATACAAAAGGCGCAATAAGTGATTATATGAAATGTATTGAGTTAGATCCAGAAGATGCCATAGCTTTCAATAATTTAGGAATTCTAGAAGAAAAAATCGGTAGACAATCCAGTGCGACAAAACATTTAAACAAAGCTGATGAGCTTATTCAGATGCTTGACGACAATAAAATAAGCTTACAAGACGACTCTGAAAATAACTTTAAACCTAAAAACGTACAACAAGAAATTAATCAAGAAAAAATGACACTCAAGGAAAAAGGTCGAGTAGGCATTATTTTACAGGTTTTTAAAAATTCAACAACAAGAAAAGAATTTTTTAAATTCATTAAGGATGGAATTAAAAAATAAAGCCGAGTCATTTCTTGACGAAATAGCCGATTTACTTATTAAAAATCATGGCAATGATTTTGAAAAGACTGCCGTAATTCTGCCAAGTAAGCGGTCTGCACTATTCCTTAAAAAGGCCCTTGCAAGCAGGATTAAAGAGACATTTTGGGCACCAACAACGTTCAATTTCACTGAACTAATTTCTCTTCACCACAATGAAATAATATTAGATAAAACGACACTTTCATTTGAGCTATATCAGGTGTACATGAAATTAGAAGGAAATCAAGCCGAAACTTTTGATCAATTTTACAAGTGGGGCGAAATATTACTTACTGATTTCAATGAAATAGACTTGTACCAGCTAGACGCTAAAGAAGTATTTAAAGATCTTAAAAATATTCATGAATTAGAAAGCTGGAATACAGAGGTCTATACTGAAATGCAGGAAAGATACTTAGGATTTTGGCGCAAACTAGCTCCATTGTATTTTGCATTTAGGGATCACTTAGAAAAAAAAGGATTTAGTTACACGGGCGCAACTTATAAAGCGGTTGCCAAAGAACTAAAACTTAATGGCATCGGCAAATCTGAATTCAGCCATGTTTATTTCTGTGGCTTGAACGCCCTCTCCCCAAGTGAAATATCCATCATTAAAAGCTATCAGCGCAGTATAGAGACTGAGCTAATCTGGGATTTGGATAATCACTATGCAAATCATCCTGTACACGAAGCAGGGCATTTCTACAGAACCCTGAAAGAAAGTCATCCGGAATTGACAAAAGGAAAAATCCCCAGTAATTTAGATGTTGCCAACAAAAAAATTACCATCTATCAAGCACCTTCGAATGTTGCCCAAGCTAAAATAACTGCTCAGATTCTTCACGAAATAAGCCCGATAATATCGTACGAAAAGTGTGCCGTGGTATTGCCAGATTCCGCACTCCTTCTTCCCGTGCTCCAAGATCTTCCAAGCTCAATTGAAGCTGTAAATGTAACCATGGGGTTTCCATTAGAAAAAACGGAACTATTTTCTCTTTTAGAATCTATTCTAAAGCTTCAAGAAAATATTCAAAAATATCAAACCGGCGATAGTGTAAATTTTCATTACATTCCATTTTTGCGATTAATAAAACATCCAATTCTAAGACAATTATGTCAAGAAGAAGTAGATGCCATTGATTATACTATTCGCAAACGAAATAAAGTTTTTATAAATCATGAGGACATCAAAAACATGTCCTTTTACACAGAGCATCCAAATTTATTTAAAAAATGGTCAAACCTAGGTTCTGAACCTATTCAGCTCATTTTAGATTTTCTTGATTACTTACAACCGATGCTTAAGCAGCATATTACTCAAAATGAAATCAATCTACACGCCATCAATGTAACGAAAGAAGCACTAAGTAAACTACTTCCTATTCTTTCTAACTATCCGTATATTCAAAATTTAAGCACTTTCAAAAAAATTTTCAAAAATGCCTGTAGCAACCACCAACTTTCATTTTTCGGTGAGCCTTTATCTGGCTTACAAATAATGGGGCTTTTAGAGACCCGTGCCCTGGATTTTGAGAACTTAATTATTTTATCGCTTAACGAGAATATATTACCACGGGCGAAACACGACAACTCCATTTTGCCTTATGATTTGAAAAAATTTCATGCGCTACCAGGATCAAAAGAAAGAGACGCAGTAATGGCCAATCATTTTTTCAGATTAATACAACGTGCCCAAAATGTCCATTTGGTGTATGCTCCTATTTCAGATGGATTTGGAGCAGGAGAAAAAAGTAGATTTTTACTACAATTAAAAGAAGAATTGAAGCAAGCTCAAATTGGAAACAGACGATTTAAAATTCCATTGGGTACAAGAGTGCCAAACAACCAGGTGACAAAAAACGATCTATTTTATTCAGAACTTGAAGAATACCTCAGCAATAAAGGATTATCTGTCTCTGCTCTTAACAAATTCATTCGTTGTCCATTAGACTTTTATTATACATATGTATGCGGGCTTCGTGACGAAAAAGATGTAGAGGAAGAAATAGAAGACAGTTCTATGGGACAAATTGTGCACAAAGTGCTCGAAGAAATTTACAGTCCTTGTATCAATCAAAATCTGGACTGTGAATTTCTAAAAAATCAATGCTCAGAGGTTAGAAAAATGACAGAATATCATTTCATTAAACACTTGAATCAAAATGAGCTTCATGGTATGAATTATTTATCTAAAGAAATCGCAATTACGCAAATTGAGAAAGTACTGACTTCAGATATTAATGACCTGGAATCAGGTTCAACCATTCAATTACTAGGCACTGAAGAAGTGGTAACAATACCATTCGAATATTCTTACAATAACAAAACAATTGCAATAAAATTAAATGGAACCATTGACAGAATTGATAAAAAAAATGGTGTAATTCGAGTAATTGACTACAAAACGGGTTCTGTTTCAGCAGATGGTGTAAAGTCTTTGAATTTGTCTGATATAAATGAAAAGAGCAACAAATCATTGCAATTAGCCTATTACTGTTACCTGTTTGGAGAATTAAACCCGAACCAAGCAGTTACAAGTTGGATTATGGCAGTTAAAGGAAGCAAACAACTTTACTTTCAAGGAAAAATAGATGGACTTGAGACACACGGACCAGACTTTCGCAACTCATTTAAAAATACTTTAATAGGATTACTTGATCAAATATATGATCCGAATAGAATACTAGAGCACAACAATGAATCCAATTACTGCCAAGTATGCTAAAAGAAAACCCGAGAAGGTGGGGCATCTCGGGTTCTTAGAGCATGGAAAATAAAAACTAGTTATAATAACGTACTTCCAGTTATTGTAATTTAAAGACGTTAATTTAATTAGGAAGGTTGCCTAATTACTTTTAAGGAGTGAATTTATATCCCACTCCTCTTACTGAATGAAAATGTATGGGTCGCTTTGGATTCTTTTCAAAAATCTTGCGAAATTCAACAATATAGTTATCAATTGTGCGAGTTGTTGGGTAGACATCAAACCCCCAAACTTTCTCTAAGATGTCCTCTCGACTGACCACTTGCTCCTGTCTGTCAATGAGCAGTTTCAACAACTTAATCTGCCTTTTTGTGAGCATAATAGCGCCCTTAGAAGTGCTGGAAACTTCATATGTAAGAAAATTGATTTTGCAACCAGAAAAACTAAATTCCCGATACTCTTTATTTAACTCTACTGAACTTCTCTTTAATAAATTCTCTACTCGAAGTAACAGCTCTTCAAGATTAAATGGCTTAACTAGGTAATCATCTGCCCCTGCTCTTAGTCCATTAACTCGATCTTGACTACTATTTTTTGCAGTAAGCATTAAAATAGGTGTTTCATCGTCCTCTAATCTAATTGTCTCACAAACACTGATTCCACTTAAAACCGGCAGCATGATATCTAGTAAAATTAAATCAAACTTCTTAGCCCGTATTGTTTCTAAGGCACTCTTGCCGTCTGCGTAGGACTCCGTATCGTGCCCCTCAATTTTCAGGTTGATTTCAAGCAGGTTAGCAATTGACTCCTCGTCTTCAACTATACAGATTCTTGCCATAGTTTATTTAGTCCGTTAACATATTGAAGAATTTTAGCCTATTATCCACCAGATGTCGCCTACTAGGCTCATGGCAATTTTGTATAAATATGATTAACAAAAATCAATATCTTTATGGAGCATTAAAGTAAACAATTATCTCATGAAAATCTCAATTTTAACAATTGGACTAACAGTCTTGTTGTTTTTTAGTGCTTTTGCACAGACCTCAAATAATAGTACAAATGCTGTTTCCATTGAATTCAAGTCTATGAAAATGGAAGTTGCGAAATTCAAAATCCATTCGAGTAAACTAAATCAATCGAAAGATACAGAAGCACCAAGCACGAATCCTCATTTCTGTAAAGCGCATGATTTGACAAATAAGTTCTTGAGAAAAAATGGGTTGGAAGAAGAATATCGAACATTTCAGCAAGCATTATTTCAAACTGCACAAAATTATGCTTCAGCAAAAGCACTTCGAGGACCAATTCCTATCATATTTCACATTGTATATAATTCTCCTGCGGAAAATATTGCCTACAGTGTTATTCAAGACTACGTTGATATTTTAAACGAAGACTTTCAACTACTGAACTCAGATGCCGTAACTGCACATACTGCGGCAAATGGATTTACTGCAGCAGACGTTGAGCTTTCTTTTTGTCTCGCACTTCAAGACCCTGCCGGAAACACCTTAGTGGAACCTGGTGTCGAACGTGTTAGTACAACGGAGGTTTGGTACGATTCCAATGGAGGGGAAGAAAATAAAATGAAGCAAGCCTCAACGGGAGGTGCTGACGCCTGGCCAAGAGCAGATTATATTAACGTATGGATTTGTGACATTACCAATGGAGCAACTTCAGGAACAGCAGGTTATGCCTATTTACCATCCAATTTTATTCCTGTTTATTGGGACGGTATTGTGTTAGATTACCAGCTTAGTGCTCCTTCAGGGCGAACTTTAACACATGAAATGGGGCACTTTTTGGGCCTTAACCATACTTGGGAAGGTACTGGTTCAGGAACTTGTGGTGATGATGATGGGTTGTCTGATACCCCTTTCACAGCAGGACCTTTTTTCAATTACTCCTTTGGCTGCCCAGCAAGTATTAGCACTTGTGGATCTATTGAAACGCAATATGAAAATTTCATGGATTACAGCAACTGTTATTCACTGTTTACTCAAGATCAATCTAATGTGATGAACGCTACATTAAACAGTACTGTAGCAGAAAGAAGCAGTCTACTACTGTCAGATAAATGCAATGCGACAGGTCCGCCTGTATGTGCTGCCACATCAAGCGCCACAACCATAACAGAAGGTAGTTCCATTGATTTTTACGATATTTCTTCTGGAGTCCCCGATACGTGGTCATGGAATTTTGGTGGTGGGATTCCCGCGACTTCAAATGTTCAAAATCCAACTGGTATTGTATTCAGCACTGCGGGAACGTATGTGATTACCTTAACATCATCTAATTCTATGGGGTCGTGCAATACGACAATCACAATTAATGTAATTCCTTCAACGGGTTGCGACACAACAAGTAACATTGATGACACCATGACTTTGACAATTTATGGTGCAAGTCCCGGATTTTTAACTGGCGTAAATGGTTATGGCGATTTAGCCAAAGCCGAGAAATATTCTGGTTATTCACCATATACACATGTTAACGGCGCTCAAGTTTTTCTCTTTGGCGTTCAGGACGGTGGGAATGGTGCCAACGTTGACCTTGTCGTTTGGGACGATGCTGCTGGTCTGCCAGGAACTGAAATTGGTCGTAGTACATTTACATTAGCAGCGGTTGAAGCTGCTCTTGGCGGAGCTGGTGGACAAGGAGTTGTTAATCTATTGTTTAATTCTCCGGTTGATTTAGCCGGGGCTGATTTTTACATCGGTCTTGACTTCTCTTCCTTTTCAGCTGGTGATACCATCGGAATTGTTCAAAATTTAATCAACGTTGGTAGCAATACAGCATTTGAACAATGGAACGACTTTTCATGGCATGATATGGAATCTGCTTGGGGTACAGGCTATACGTTTTCTTTGTATCTCAATCCTTACTTAACCGATGTGCCGGTTAGTGCAGTCGCAGCTGTGAGTCCTTCCACAGCTTGTGCCGGTCAGTCAATTGTATTTGATGGATCTTCATCCACTAATGCAAGCGGATATGAGTGGTTTTTTACGAGCGGAACCCCCGCAACCGCTACCAATGTTTCAGAAAGCGTAAGCTATTCTGCACCTGGAACCTATACAAATTATTTAATTTCAACAGGGGCTTGTAGTGGTCGAGATATCGACTCTATTGAAGTTATTATTACAGCTGGGCCTGCCAATTCGGTTACAGCGATTGACCCTACTTGCGCAGGTAATGACGGATCCATTTCTGTTAGTACAACAGGTGGTTCTGGATCATACGAATACAGTATTGATGGCGGCGTAACCTTTCAAACTTCAAATATCTTTACCAGCTTATCATCAGGATTGTACACAATTTTTATAAATGATTTAGTTTCTGGTTGCAGCTCTTCAGAAATTGTGACTATCAATAGCACACCATCAGGTCTAGACCTGATTACTATTGAGCAAATTGAATCCTGTGATGGCAACGATGGAAGCATTGACATTTCTGCAAGTGGCGGGTCAGGTAGCTATGAATACAGTATTGATGGCGGTATAACATTCCAATCTTCTGGCCTTTTTTCGGGTTTGACGGGCGGAGTTTACACTGTTATTGTCAATGATTTATCATTGGCTTGTACAGGTAATTCTACTGCAAATGTTGCTACCTCCACTGCCCTGGCTCTGTCAGTATCTAGTTCGGATCCATCTTGTATTGGAAATGATGGGATTATAGATATTACAAGCACAAACGGTTCTGGATCTTTTGAATACAGTATTGATGGAGGAATTACATTTCAACCTTCTGGCTCCTTTCCTGGTTTATCAGGAGGTAATTATTCAATTGTGGTAAATGACTTAATCAATGCATGCACAGGAACAGATGTAATTACTTTGAATTCAAGCACAGGTGGAGCCACCGCCTCAATTACAGCATCTTCAACAACAATTTGTGCTGGTGACGCAGTTACTCTAACTGCATCAGGCGGTTCCGCTTATGATTGGAATACTGGTCAAACAACAGCCTCATTCACCGATACGCCGTCAGCTACAACAACCTATATCGTAAGCTTAGAAGATGCAAGTGGCTGCTCAGATTCAACGAGTATAACCATAGTCGTAAACCCAATACCCGTTACTTCCGTTTCTTCAGACACATCAATATGTGCAGGCGAAACAGTAACACTTACAGGCAGTGGAGGATCTAGCTATTTTTGGAATACTACAGAAACATCTGCAGCTATTACTGTTACACCAGCTAATACCTCTACCTATTCTGTAATAGCGTCTAATGGTTCTTGTTCAGGGTCTATTGCGTCAGTAATTGTTACCGTTCTTCCAACCCCCAATTTAATTATAGATGCTTCCGTTACAACCACTTACTTGAGCCTGGGTGGCGCAGTTGACTTTAGTAATATTGGAAGTTCTGCCGCATCTTATACATGGGATTTTGGTGACGGAGGAACATCAACCTCTTTCTCTCCAACACACATTTACACAACTGCTGGAACATACACGGTTATTTTAACTGGGACATTAGGCTCATGCACCAGTACCGATACAATAGTAATTACCGTAGAAGACGAAGTTTCTATTTCAGATTCGCCTGATGGATTTGAGATGAACATCTTCCCAAATCCCTCTAGTGGACTTTTAAATATCGGTATTCAAAAAATAGGAAGTGATGCCATTAACCTTCAAGTTATCAATACCATTGGTCAGCTAATTTTCAAAGAAGAAATGAAAGGTACTATTATCAATGCACAAATTGATTTGACCGAAGAAGCTTCTGGGACTTATTTCGTTAGAATTTTAACTGGCACGCATATCATTACCCAAAGAATATTTATAAATCCTTGACTAGACAAATGATATTTTTTAAAGGGCATCTTATAGATGCCCTTTTTTATTTCTAATTTAACGTCATGATACCTAATAACATTTCTCCAGCTGACCTAAACAAAATATCAACAGATACCTTATTACAAACCTTGGATATTGAATTTGTAGAGCTTGGTGCAGACTATCTTGTTGCTAAAATGCCTGTAAATGAAAAAACACAACAACCCATGGGTCTTTTGCACGGAGGAGCCAGTGTTGCGTTGGCCGAATCTATCGGAAGTATTGGAACGTATTTAATGTTAAATACTGAGAAACAAACGGCTGTCGGATTAGAAATTAATGCAAATCACGTGGGAAGCGTGCATTCTGGGTTTGTATTTGGAAAAGGAACTATCATTCATAAAGGAAAGACAACACACATCTGGAACATAGAAATAAGAGATGGAAAGGATAAAATGATTTCTGTTTGCCGACTTACTATGTTAATCCTTGATAGAAAGAAGTAAATGCTACTCCACGAAGATACAAGCTTTGCTTGTTACAGTTTACCAGGCTCAACAAATTTTGAGTTGATTCAAGGAGAAATTCTAAAATTACCTATCTGCGAATTACCAAATGAGAGTGGTTTCTTAATTGCTGAATTTGAGAATAATCGTCAAGCTTATTTTCTCTCATGTTCAACAAAGAAAACAAATCCAACTTTTACGTTTGATGCCACCCATAACTTTAATATGGTAAATATTACAGAATCTAATTACCTGGATTTATGCAAAGATTACATTACCTACTGTCAGCTGAATTTAAGCAAAATAGTACTTTCTAGGATTAAAACAATTCCCGTTTCCTTAAGAGCTGATCGCCTATTTCACGCCTTTAAAAATGCTTATCCAAATGCTTTTGTTTATTTAATCAATTCTACTGAATTTGGCACTTGGATTGGAGCAACACCAGAAATACTTCTGAAAAGAAAATTCAACCAGTACACAACGATAGCGCTGGCCGGAACAAAACCTTTAATAGGAAATACACAATGGACTTCAAAAGAAAAAAATGAACAACAACTAGTAACTGATTTTATTTTAGATGAATTGAAAAATCTGAAAATTGAAGCCAGTTCTGTTGGGCCAACTACTGTAAATGCAGGTAATTTGCAGCACATCTGTACACAACTAAACTTTAAAACTGAAACAGAACGATGTAAAATAATCAATGCCCTTCACCCTACACCTGCTGTTTGTGGATTACCGCCTCGAGAAGCCAAAGAAAAAATAATGACTTCAGAGCTACATTCTAGAGAATTATATACGGGGTTCCTGGGGCCAATAAATTTCGACAACAAAGACCATCTGTACGTCAATCTTCGATGTCTAAAGGCAAATAACAAGCAACTTCATATTTATGCCGGTGGTGGCATTACCGCTGATTCTAACCCCATGGATGAATGGAATGAAACCGAATTGAAGGTGCAAACACTATTGGGAGTTATAGAAAAATTGTAGACCTTTACTTTGTGCATACAGACAAAACTTTAGTCAAACAGCTCGTAGATCTTTGTGCAATGAAAGGCATAGAAGAGGTTATACTATCTCCGGGATCTAGAAATGCTCCATTAACCATTTCTTTTGATGAACACGAAAAGATTAATTGCAGTGTGATTCCGGACGAACGCTGTGCAGGATTTTTTGCCTTAGGAATAGCCCAACAAAGCAACAAGCCTGTCGCCATATGTTGCACTAGTGGTACAGCAAGTCTGAACTATGCTCCAGCAATTGCAGAAGCATTTTATCAACGCATTCCACTATTAGTTTTAACTGCAGATCGACCAGTAGAATGGATTAATCAAGGTGAAGGTCAATCTATTGTTCAAAGAGAAGTATATAAAAATTTCATTTTAGGTTCATATGAGCTACCACAAGATCCAATAGCGACAGATGAAATTTGGAGTGGCGGACGAGTCATTAATGAAGCAATCGATTTGTGCACGAGAAGGAAAGGCCCTGTGCATATTAATATTCCGTTGAAAGAAAACCTTTACGGAACCACAAACACATCTTCAGCACCCAAATTAATAAAAGAAATAATAGGTGATGAAAAACTTTCTTCAGACCAACTTGATTCCCTTGCTACGCTCTGGGATAATCACGAAAAAATATTGATTTTATGTGGCCAATCTGCACCAAATCTCAGCTTGCAAAAAGCTTTACAAATAATAGCAGACGACCCCTCAGTTGCCATACTTACTGAAACAACAGCTAATTTATATTCCATGTCGTTTAATGGTTCTATTGATCGAGTAGTTAATACCCTTTCTGAAGCGGAAAAACAATCCTTTGCTCCGACATTACTTATTACATGCGGCGGGGCTATTATTAGCAAAAAAATCAAAACGTACCTGAGAACATCAAATATAAAAGACCATTGGAATATTACAGAATTTAAAGGGCATTATGATACTTTTCAAAGTTTAACAAAAAGCATCTATTGTTCTGCAGAACATTTATTTCACGGCTTAAAAAACCGCATAAAGCCATCTGCATCGAACTACAGGACATTATGGAAAGGCAAAGATTTATTAACTGAAGAAAAGCACAATGCATTTTTAAATGACGCGAAATTTTGCGATTTGAAGGCATACCACATTGTCATGGATTTTTTGCCTCCTCTTTCTATTGTACACATGGCTAACAGTACAGCAGTTCGATATGTTCAATTATTTAGACAAATTGATAAACTCGAATATTTTTCAAACAGAGGGACTAGTGGAATCGATGGGAGTACTTCGACTGCTGCAGGAATGGCTTTTAGATCGGATAAGATCAATACGCTCTTAACGGGTGACATGAGCTTTTATTACGACTCGAATGCCTTTTGGAATCGTCAATTAATGGGTAATTTTAAAATTATCATGTTAAACAATCAGGGCGGTGGAATTTTTAGAATTATAGAGGGTCCCGACAGCACCAATCAATTAGAACAATATTTTGAAACGAAACAAGAAATGACAGCAGAGGGAATCGCGACTCAATTTAACTTAAATTATCATCAAGCATCCAATTCGTTCGAATTAGAAAAAGAACTGGAACATTTTTTTAGTATACCAGACAACAATAGACCATCCATTTTAGAAATATTTACACCTCAATTACTAAATGATAAGATACTCAAGGCTTATTTTACCACTTTGCATTAGAACATAGTCGTCTAAAAAACCTATTTAGGACGCTCAAAATAATCAGGTAAGGCACCGCCATCCGTGTCCAATTGATTCATACGCAAGCTACCTTCTGCATCACGCGCCCAATCACTTCCCGGGTAATCTATCATTATTTGATTATAGATTTTTGTTGAGGAAGTGATATCGCCCAATTGCCATAAAGTAAATGCCCGCAAGCTCATTTTTTCCGGCCGCAGTGGATGATCAGGAAACTCGTCAATCATCATTTTCAAAATCTCATCTGCATTTTTCAATCTTCCTGAACCCGTTGCTGCAGCACGAGCATATTCCATCACAACCATCCGCATAGAATCTTTGGGAAATGAATTTAGAAATTGAATGGATTGCGTATACAAGTCCGCTGCTTTCAGACTATTGGTAGCACCATCGTCATATAATAACTCTTTATGTAGGTTTTCTAGCTCTACAAATACGGAGGTCGCAGTGCGCTCTTTCACATCACTTGTGACTTCGCTGTTTGAATTTTCAACTTCCTTACACGAAATTGCAAAAATGAATAAGGGAATAATAAGTAGTATCCTCATTTATTTATCTCTTTTTTTTAGGAAACCGCATTTTATAACTGACATCAACCTGACCTTTAGAAATATCTGTTAACCTTGACTTCAACAAACGTCTTTTCAACGGACTCAAATAATCAGTAAACAAAACACCTTCTATATGGTCATATTCGTGTTGTACAACACGAGCGGCCAATCCTGTTAGTTTTTCTTCTTTTAATTGCCACTTTTCATCAAAATAACTGATTATAATATCTCTCTTTCGAAAAACTTCTTCTCGAATTCCGGGAATACTCAAACAACCTTCTGAAAATGGCCACTCAGGTCCTGTTTCCTCTTCAATTATCGGATTAATAAAGGTTCGTTGAAATGTTTTAAGAAATTCTTGTTCCATTTTCTCTTCTTCACTCTCGGGGTCATCTTCTGCAAAAGCAGCAGCATCAATTACAAACAATCTTAGAGATTTACTAACCTGAGGTGCAGCAAGACCAACGCCTCTTGCATCATACATCGTTTCAAACATATCATTAATGAGCTTCGACAAATCCGCACCTTCCTCCAGTTCTTCACATTCTTTTCTCAAAACTGTATCCCCGTATGCTGTAATCGGTAATATCATAATCAATAATTCAGCGCAAATTTAACGTATTTAGGTACAATTATCGATGATTTCGTGACGATTATCGGGTAATTCCAAAGAAAAACTTAAGATTGATTAAATTTTCAGGCGTTTAGACAACATAAAAGTGAAGTGAATAAGTGTTTGAAGCGAATTAGTTAAAAATTACCAACTGAAATTACATTCAAAAAGTAATGTTATTTGATTTGTTTGATAATTCATTCCTAAAACTCGACTTAACCTTATTAGGCTTTTTATGGATTAAATTGCCTCTAAATCTGGCAATTAAAAGGATTTAGGTTTACGAAAAGAATCATGTGAATCGAAACTATTTCGCTTTGAATGGAGTAAAGTGTTAACCATAAGTAATTGTAAAATGAACAAACAGTATGTTTTGTTTGTTCAAAAATTGGTTACTAAAGAATATTTCTAATGATACAAACATTGAATAGAATTTTTGAGTTAG
>JABJPZ010000141.1 GCA_018663635.1 Crocinitomicaceae bacterium | reverse complement strand
TTATCTAAATCAGTAAACAACAGATACAATGACTTTCTACACTGATCCCAAGCTGTAAGACAATTTTCTTTTGATGTATTTTCAGGTGCTGACAATACAGAAGGTGCTTTGAATCTCTTATTACTTTTTAAAGCAAGCTTCAGTGCTGCGGCATTAAATTGACTTCTAACACCAGCATTCTTTAAGTTCTCCGCACCTAGTTTTTTCTTGGAGATGTATTTAATTGTACCGGTTTCCGCTGTTATTAAATGATTAATAACTTGCGATATTGACCAGCCTCCAGAAAGGGGTGTAGCGGTAAATTCTTCATCATTGAGGGCATTCAGAATTTGTAGAATTTCAGTTCTGCTTTCCTCAGAATTATGTATAAGATCTTCTATCATAGCTACCTTGCTGCGCAACGAATGCACTTGTGACTTTCAGGAATTAACAGTAACCGACCTTCTTGTATCTCTTGGTTACAGACCTTGCACTTACCGAAACCTTCTTCTTTAATTTGAGTCAGAGCATACTTCAGTTTATTCAGTCTGTTTTCTGCCGTTCTAAGTGCTGCCTCATTAACACTTTTGTTATTGATTGCATCCATTCTACTGATCCTTCCAATCGCGTTTTCAGGAGAAATGGGTTTAGTAAGTTCCTTTAGAGTACAAATTTTTTCTTGTTCTTTTTCAATGTGGTCTAAAATTTTTTGCTGTAATATGTCTTTTTTTTCTTGGTCCACCGTTAAATTTCAAATCCCATAATCAAAATATCATCAAGCTGCTCAATTTCCCCCTTCCAATCTGTAAATGCTTTTTCCAACAGTTTTAACTTGCTAGAGGTGGGTTGCTGATTGATTGTAAGAAGCAATTCTTTAAATCGCTTATTCATGTATTTTTTTCCTTTATCACCTCCGAACTGATCCGGGAATCCATCTGAAAACATATAGAAAAAATCGCCCTTATCGATTGTTATTTCATGTGTTGTAAATGTAGTTTTTTTATAGGATGAGCCACCACCTATGGGGAACCTATTTCCTTGGTATTCTTCAATCGCACCGTTTCTAATTTTTATCAACGGTCTGAATGCACCTGCATAAGATAATTTATTATTTGGCTTGTCAATTGTACAGATGGAAATGTCCATGCCGTCTTTATTTTCAATTTCTTCCGATAGATATTTTTTAAATGCTTTTTGAATTCCAGAGTCTAAATTATCTAAAATTTCACTGGGGTTAGTAATGCCTCTGTGATTTACAATTTCACTTAATAACGAAGTTCCAATCATACTCATTAGTGCTCCTGGAACACCGTGTCCTGTGCAGTCAGCGGCAACAATGATAATCAGGCCGTTCTGTTCAGAAAACCAATAAAAATCGCCCGAAACCACGTCTCTTGGTTTAAAAAAGATAAATGAATTGGGTAATGTATTGCTAATGTATTCATATTCTGGAAGAATGGCATCTTGTATCTTTTTCGCATAGTTTATAGAATCTGTAATGTCCTTGTTTTTAGTCTCAATAATATTTTTAGACAAAACGAGGTTCTTAGTCATTTCTTCTTCTTTCCTAAGAATTTTACGGGTAGACCTAATGAGGAAATAGGCTAAAATTGAAATGAAAAGTACTGATATGCAGGCTGACCATAGAATTTGGCGGTTAACACGAGTGATAAATTCATTAAACTTTTCATCGACTTCAACCACTCCTACCACAACGCCTTTAGAATTCTTAAAAGGATGAAAAGCAGAAATCCAATAGCCATTTTCCGTTTCGTAAGCCGGTATTGTAGCTCCTTCTTTATATTTTTCCAATAGCACCTTTGGAAATAATTTGTATTCGTCTCTGAATGTTTTGTCTGGCATGTCATCACTGGAATTGACACCATAAAAAAATTGAGTTCGATCATTGGAAGAGGCAACTTTGAAGAGCGTGTAAATAGGCGAATTCAAATGTGCATCAACTTCAATGTCTTTTAAGTGATGGTATAGCTGGGAGTATAGCGTATCTTGTTCCCGTGTAACCAGGTCTCCTTTTTTTGTATAATTATCTAACAGAAGTTGGTGTGCGTCACCGTCAATGCTTAAAGAAGCAGTAATTGCGATTCCTTCTAACTTATTGTAGACCGCATCTTTATATAATTTGAGTTGATTGTAATATCCAAAGACAAGAAAAAAAGCGGTAATGCCAATAATGGTTGTAAATATTAAAATCATCACTCGTGTTGAGCTATTTTTTAAAATTCTCTTAATAAGAACTAGTATTTTATTCACTTAAATTCATGTTTTGGTTAGCCCTAAAATTACTCATTGTTTATTTGCTTTTTTAGTCCCGGCATACAAGTCATATCGTCGCAAAGAAGCTTTCATTCCACCACTGTAGAGTGGGATTTTTACTTTTGGCTTCAGGCCAATGCATTTTAATGCGTCCATATTGGAAGAGAATAGAAAGGCCCTAAATCCGGGAAAATGATGTTTCATTGAAGAGCCAATATCTTCGTATAATGCGTTAATATTTCCGACTTGAAGCCGCTCGTCAAATGGCAGGTTAGCGATAATGAGTCCTGATTTCTTTTCTGTTTCGACATCTCGTAAATCGGTTTGATAAAAACGGATGTCTTCGAAGTAATCTGCGTTCGCTTTATTGTGTCTGCAAAATAAAATCATTTTCCGATCAATATCATAGCCCTTTATATTAATGGCTACGTTGTTAACAGCGCTTTTAGCTTCTTCAACTATTTGATTAAATAGCTTTTCGTTGTAATTTATCCATCGTTGAAAACCATACTTTCTATTCAGTAAACCGGGTGCAACATTTTTGGCAATTAAACAGGCTTCGAAAAGAATGGTGCCGGCGCCGCAAGCAAAATCTACTAATGGTTCTTCGGGGTTGTATTGCGCCAGTTGAACTATACCCGCAGCAAGACACTCATTCATTGGTGCAAGGCCCGTTCGATCTCTGTAACCCCTTTTAAACAGCGCTTCCCCAGATGAATTGAGTAAGAGTGTCACACTGTTGTTGCTGATATGTACTTCAATTTTAACATCGGGCCGATCTGTATTTACGTTCGGGCGTTGGCCATAGATGTCTCTAAAGAAATCAGCAATGGCATCTTTAACTTTTAACGACGCATATTTGGAATGCGAAAATACGTCGGAATATGTTGTAGCATGAATTGAAAAAGTTTGATCCATTAGTAAATATTCTGACCAATTTATTTCCTTTGATTTTCGGTAAAGATCATCTGTAGACTTTGCATAGAATTTACTTATTTCAACTAAAATAGCGAGGGCAGTTCTGCATTGAAAATTTGCCCGGTACATTACCTCCGAATCTCCTTCAAATTGCACAGCTCTGCGCATAATTTTAATATTTTCAGCGCCTACAGCTTTTAATTCTTTAGCTAGGATATCTTCCAGACCAGCAAACGTTTTAGCTATTAATTTTTGTTTAGACATCAATCGTTAATTTAATAGGTTGGAAGAAGAATCCTCTTGAACATCTTCATCTACAATTTCATAATCGTCGTAATGATCCGAGTCTTTTGAATTTTTTGTTGACCACGAATCGGTCTGGTTACCAGTAATAAGGTTGAGTGCAAATCCTGAAGATGCCATGCCCTGAAATAATATTCGAATTAAAAAAACAATTCCTATTATACCGAAGATAAAGTTTAATAGTACCGTATCGTAAATTACCTGAATTTTGGTGTAGAACCAGTTATTGATTGCATGATTTGCAATTTCTGGAAAAAGCAATGTGAAAAGGTAGAAGAGCAATGTTATAACAATTAGTATTACTTCAACTAGTTTATCAATTTTGGTCATGCTTGGTGCACTTTGATTGCCAAAAAGGGTAACAATATTTTTCTTTTTATTCATTTTACTTAATAGGTAGAAATAAAGCACAATTCCGCCAAGGACCATAAATGCATAACTGCCGGAGTCATGATCAGTTAGATTGAAAGGATTAAAAAGATAGGTTACCGTAAGGGACGCCAGAAAATAGTAGCCCAATCCTTGTAGAAATACGGTTTCTATTTTTGATGGATTTCCTCTCATCGATTTATAAAGGAAATTAATGATACTCCACAATAATCCGAAAATGGCATAGATTATGCCTAAATAAAATATGAATTTAAGAATCTCCAAGCTTTCTGTTTGTTTGCACAAAAGTAATAATCTGTTTTATAGTCCAGTGATGAATTTCATTCTTAATAATTACTAAATTCGTCAGGCATAAAATTATTAGCTATGAAAAAAGCAATTCTATATCTATTTATCATTTTTATTAGTGCTTCCATTCAAGCGACAGAAGGAATGTGGATTCCTTTATTGTTGAAATCTTTGAATGAATCCGACATGCACGCAATGGGATTGAGATTGTCCGCAGAAGATATTTACTCGATTAATAAATCAAGCCTTAAAGATGCCGTTGTTCATTTCGGCGGTGGATGTACAGCCGAAGTAGTGTCTGATCAAGGTTTAATCTTAACCAATCATCATTGTGGTTATGGCCAAATTCAAATGCATTCTACAGAGGAAAATAATTATTTGAAAAATGGATTTTGGGCAATGACCAATAGCCAAGAACTCAAAAACAAAAATCTAACGGCTACATTTATAGTAAGAATTGAGGACGTAACTCAACGTATTCTGGAAGGAATAACCCCAGATATGTCTGCTGAACAAATAGCGAAATTAAAAGCGTCTAATAAAAATAATATTATTTCTAGTGCAACCAAAGACACTCATTTTGAAGCACAGATTAAACCATTTTTTTACGGCAATGAATATTACATGATTATCACAGAAACGTATAAAGATGTTCGATTGGTTGGAGCACCTCCATCTTCTATCGGTAAGTTTGGTGGAGATACGGATAATTGGGTTTGGCCAAGACATACCGGTGACTTTTCTGTCTTTAGGATTTATGCGGATAAGGATAATAACCCTGCGGATATTTCAGATGATAACGTACCCTATACGCCTAAGCATGTATTTCCAGTGGCAGTTCATGATATGGAAGAAGGAGAATTTTGTATGGTATATGGATTTCCAGGAAGAACCTATCAATACTTAACTTCGAATGCATTGGATTATGTGCTGAACACCTCTAATCCAACGAGAATCCAGATGCGAGAAACAAGCTTGTCCATCATTAATGCAACGATGAAATCAAGCGAAAAAAATTATATAAAATACGCAGCGAAGCAGTCGAGAATCTCCAACTCATATAAGAAATGGATCGGACAAAATATTGGCCTAAAAGAGAACAGTGCATTGCAGAAGAAAATTGATTTTGAACGGGATTTTCAAATGAAAGCAAAATCAAAATCAGAATATGCAACACTATTAAGTGATTTCAAATCTTTGTACAGTGAGATTCATGATTATGAATTTGCACGAGATATGTTTATTGAATTGTATTATATGGGGCCTGAAATTTTTAGGTTTTCGTATGGTTTTCAAGATTTTGAGGATTTTGAAACCTTGAGCTCTAAATCTGATTTTTCGGATTTTAAAAAAAATAAATTTGAAGGGGTTAAGGGTTATTTTAAAAATTACGATGTTGCTACAGATAAGCAAATTTTTAGTGCACTTGTAAAACTGTATCGAGAACTCATGAAGGATGAATTAGAGCCTGCTTCATTACAATTAATTGATACAAAGTTTAATGGAGATGTGGATGCATTTAGTGATTATGTGTACGAAAAAAGTGTTTTTTGTGATGAGTCTAAAACCAACAATTTTCTAAGGGCGTACAACAAAGGGATTGCCAAAAAGATGTTGAAAGATCCTGCATATGTTTTGGCGAAGGATATTGTGAGCTCTTTTCGAGCGTCTGTAATTCCAAGATACAATGTGTTATCTAGAGAGATAGATGTTAAGATGAAAACTTATTTAAAGGCAAGAATGGAGCTTTTTCCAGAGAAAAAGTATGCTGCCGATGCGAACAGCACACTTCGGCTAACTTATGGGAAAATTGAGGGATCGTCTCCTCGTGACGGAATGAATTACACCTATTACACCACATTAGATGGCATGATTCAAAAGAATAATTTGGGAAATGATGATTATGAATTAAGCCCTCGAGTTAAAGAACTATGGGAAAAGAAAGATTATGGAATTTATGCCCAAAATGGTGAGCTAAGAGTCTGTTTTAGTGGTTCTAACCACACTACAGGAGGGAATAGCGGTTCACCTGTTTTAAATGGAGATGGGGAATTGATTGGTATTAATTTTGACAGATCCTGGGAAAGTACCATGAGTGATTATTTATTTGATACGAACAGATGTCGAAACATTGCGGTAGATATTCGATACGTGCTATGGGTAATTGATAAATATGCAGGTGCAGGACATCTCGTGAAAGAAATGAAATTATCTAAAAAGAGAAAAGAATCTGAAACCTCAATAAATTACGAGCTGCTTATTAAACAGATAACAGAACAGATTGTGTCGAGTCCGTCTGTTTCTGCGGCATTGTATGCAGAAAGGGGCCAGGCTTTTGCGAGTATAAATAAAATAAAGGAAGGTATACAGGATTATCAGGAGGCACTAAATCTTCAACCAGAGAATTCAGATTACTTGATTGGTTTCGGCGATTTATTAATTGCAGATAAACAGTTTACAAAAGCACTTAAGTACGCTGAAAAGATATTGAGTAAAAAGGGTAAAAATATTTATGCTTTAACGCTTTCCGGTAAGGCATTGGTTGGTTTGGGAGATAAAAAATCTGCTATGATTAGATTCAATAAAGCGATAAACGGTGTTTACGGTGAACCTTATTATCAAAGAGGATTGTTGAATTTAGAATTGGGACGACAAAGTGATGCATGTAGAGATTTTGGTTTGGCTGCAAAAGCAGGAGGAGGTCTTTATTATGAAAATTATAAAAATCGATGCCAGTAGTGAAACTAAGGCTTTTTGAGCCTTGCCTCCATTGGAAATTTTACTCCACTCATTTTGTCTAAATAAACTTTGACTTTTCCAATTAGAATAGATGCTTCAACATAAATGGGTATTCTATTTTTATCATCAGAAACACTTACTTCCATGTCTTCTCCACCCTTAAAAATTGTGCCTTCAATTAACATTGGACGAAATTTGATCACTTTATAGCTCGTTCCGTTCCTAGATTTTTCAATGCCGCGACCAGTGAACCGAATATAGGTGTCGTATTTTTGGCCGTCCAAAATAATGGTTAGTGGTATGGTATCCATTGGTTTAGCTTTGCTAAAATCTAATGTTCTGGCATAATAGACGAGTGTCATTAGGTCGAAAGCACAACTCGTGTGATGGATTGTATCTTGCTTTATTGCGTTTCTAGATTTCTTTAGATAAATCTCGTCCTC